>JAYQOZ010000149.1:0-5768 GCA_038145035.1 Gemmatimonadaceae bacterium
GGGCGGGCCGCCCCCGCCGGGCGGCCGCGGCGGGGATCGCGGAACCGGCCGCCGACGAGGATCTCGAAGTGCAGGTGCGGCGCCGTCGACAGGCCCGTGGAGCCCACGTAGCCGATGGTCTGCTCGATGCGGACGCGAGCACCCTTCCGGATCCCCTCGGCGAAGCCGCGAAGGTGCGCATAGCGCGACACGAAGCCGTTGGAGTGCCGCACCTCGATCATGTTGCCATACTCGCCGTTGCGGCCTGCCGAGATGATCACGCCGTCGCCGATGGAGCGCACGGGCGTGCCGGCGTTCGCGGCGTAGTCGGTGCCGTTGTGATTGCGCATCGTCCCGAGGATCGGGTGGCGCCGGCGGCCGAAGTTGCTGGAGATGCGACGGAACGAGACGGGATTGCGCAGGAACAGCGACGCCAGCGAGCGGCCCCGCTCGTCGTAGTAGCGCGCCGAGCCGTCCTCCTTCTCGAGACGAAAGGCCTGGATCTCGGTACCGGCCTGCTGCAGACCGGCGGCGAGCACCTTGCCGATGCGCTGCGTGCCATCGGGCGCGGTGTGGCGCTCGAACAGCGCGCGCACCTGGTCACCCTGCCGCAGTTCGCGCGACATGTCGATCTTGTATTCGTAGACATCGGCGATGCTCCAGGCGAGCTCGTCGCGGGCGCGCCCACTCAGCAACCCCACGCTCCCCAAGCCAACGGCCTGGTAGAGCGAGGACTCGACGGTGCCACGCACCAGCAGCGTGTCGATCTTCCACGGCAAGATCTCTTCCGTCGCGTTCCACTCATCGCCGGTCCGTGCCAGGCGCACGATGCGGTCCACCGCGAGCCGGAAGCGGATCTCCTGGGGACGGGCATCCGACGTGTCGCCGGACACCTCGACGGCCAGGCCTGGACGCAGGCGCCGTGGGTTCAATGGCGTGGCCGCCCTGATGATGTTCATCGCCTCGACGGAACTGAGGCCACGGCGGGCCAGGAGCCCGCTCAGCGTCTCGCCCTCCCCGAGCGTGTCGTGCGCGGTCCAGGGCTGGAGATCCGGCTGCAGCATCCGCAGCACGTCCGCCGGGTCGCCCGGCGTGGGGGCCGGCAAGCGAAGCGCGGCGATCGCGAGACCCGCGACCACCGCGCCCGTCAGGACCCGACGCCCGACGCCGGGCATCAGTCCATCTGTCTCCGAATGAACGTCGGGATCTCGAGGTCGCTGAGATCCTCGATCGGCCGCGCCTGCGAGGGGCGCGCGCGCGGCGACGGCACCGCATTGCTACCGGCGGCCGGCGCCTGCGCAGCTCCCGCCGACGGGCGCGCCGTGCGCGCAAGCGGATCGAGCGGAATCACCGGCGTGCTGTTGCGCTGCGGCATCGGGACGCCGCCAGTCGCCCTGCGGGCGAAGCCGGTCGCGATGACCGTCACGCGGACCTCGCCCTGCATCGCCGGCTCGCTGACCGATCCGAAGATGATCTCGGCCTCCTCGCCCACGGCCTCCTTCACGATCTCGGCGATGGTCGTGACCTCGTCGAGCGTCATCTCGTGGCCGCCGGTGATGTTGATCAGCACGCCGCGCGCGCCGGCAATGGACACGTTGTCGAGCAACGGGCTCTCGATGGCCATGCGGGCCGCATCGAGGGCGCGGTTCTCGCCGCGGCCGATGCCGGTGCCCATGATCGCCGAGCCGCCGTCCTTCATGACCGTGCGCACATCGGCGAAGTCCACGTTCACCATGCCGGCCTTCGTGATGATGCCGGAGATGCCGCCGGTGGCCTGCAGGAGCACCTCATCAGCCTTCTTGAGCGCGTCCTGGAACGGGATGCCCTTCCCAACCACGGCGAGCAGCCGCTCGTTGGGCACGACGATCATCGTGTCCACGTGCTTGGCCATCTCGGCGATGCCCTCGTCGGCCTGGCGCATGCGCTTGCGACCTTCGAACAGGAACGGCTTGGTGACGATGCCCACGGTGAGGGCACCGGCCTCGCGGGCCAGTTCGCAGACGATGGGCGCCGCGCCCGTGCCGGTGCCGCCGCCCATGCCGCAGGTCACGAACACGAGGTCCGAGCCCTGGATGGCGCGCATCACCTCATCGCGATTCTCCTCGATCGCCTGACGCCCGATTTCCGGGCGGGCGCCGGCGCCAAGGCCCCGCGTCAGCTTCTTGCCGATCTGGATCTTCACGTCCGACTTCGAGTTGAGCAGCGCCTGCGCGTCGGTATTCACCGAGATGAACTCGACGCCTTCGAGCTGCTCCTCGATCATGCGATTCACCGCATTGCCGCCGCCCCCGCCGACCCCGACAACCTTCATCCGGGCGTGCTGCGCGGTGGTCTCCTCGAATTCGAAAGTGCTCATAAAGGGAGAACGGAGGACGGTGGAGGGAAGACGCTGTTCGGGAGGCGCGGCCCAAGACCCGGTAATATAGCCGGGTCGGGGGCCACCTTCACATTGGCAAGGACGACTCAACGGGTGGACGGAAACCTGCAGGAATGTCCACGCCACCACGCGACCTGGGCAGATTTGTGAGGTTCCTTGCGGGACGGAGGACAGCGGCGGTAGGACGGAAGCGAAACGGCGCCGCAGGGGGACCCTGCAGCGCCGTTGTAGTGTCTTTTGCCCTCCGGCCACCGGCCGCCAGCCAATCGGCTAGAACCAATCCTGCAACCAAGTCTTGAACCGCTGTGCCATCGAGTCCATGCTCGGACCCGTCCCTGCGAGGGATAGCCGTCGGCCCTTCCCCTGCGAGGCCCCGATGGCCACCCGGTGGGCCCCGTACTGGACCAAACCTGTCACCGTCGAGAATCGGGGGCTCTGGACGCTGTCGGCCAGGCCGCCCAGGTACTCGCCCGGGACCCCCGTGCGGGCGCCGGTGCCGAAGACGTCGCTGGCGAGGAGGTCCGTGCCCGGCTGGGCGGCCGCGCCGCCGGTCACCACCACGCCGGCGGCGAGGCGCGAGAGCAGGCCCGCCGCCTCGACGTCGCGCAGGACCATCTCGAAGATCTCCTGCGTGCGCTGGTGGATGATGTGCGCCAGCAGCTCGCGCGGAATCTCGCGGTCGCCCTGGGCCACCGTGCTCGGGAGCTTGATGACCTCACCCGCCTGCTTCACCAGCGGCTCGTAGGCCGCGCCGTACTGCTCCTTCAGCCGCTCGGCGTCCACCTGCGTCACGCCGAGGCCGTGCACGATGTCGCTCGTGACATTCAGGCCGCCGAACGCCATGGTGCCGAGGTGGCGGATCTTGCCCTCGTGGAACACCGCCACGTCGGTGGTGCCGGCGCCCATTTCGATGAGCGCCACCCCCAGCTCCTTCTCGTCGTCGCTGAGCACGGACAGCGCGCTGGCCAGGGGCTCGAGCACCAGCTCACCCACCTTGTAGCCGGCCCGCTCCACCGCCTTCCGCAGGTTCATCGCCGGCGAGGCGCCGATGGTGACCAGGTACATCTCGGTCTCGAGACGGGTTCCGATCATGCCCACCGGATCGCGCACGCCCTGGTTCTTGTCAACCGTGTATTCCTGCGGGATCGCGTGGATGAGCTCGCGGTCCTGGGGAATGGCCTGCGCGCGGGCGACGGCATTGGCGCGGTCTACGTCGGCGCGCGTGATCTCGGTGCCGGTGACGCTGGCGATGCCGGTCGAGGTCATCGCCTGCACGTGCTCGCCGGCGATGCCGGCATAGACGGTCTCCACGCGCGCCCCCGCCATCCGCTCGGCGTCCTGCATGGCCTTGGTGATGGAGCGCTGCGTCTCCTCGATGTCCGCGACCACGCCCTTCCGCAGGCCGGTGGTGCGGGCCTGGCCCACCCCGAGGATGTTCACGGTGGGATGCTTGGGCAGATCCCCCACGACCTCCGCGATGACGGCGGTGGTCTTGGCGGATCCGATATCGAGGCCGGCGACGAGACGGTCGATGTTCATGGGCGCTGGAGGCGGACGATTACTTGGTCACGGTATCGCAGGTCGAGCTCCCGCAGCGTCCACTGACGTCGCGTCGCGTCGAGTTCCACCGGAAGCACGTCGGCCAGTCGCCGGGCGGTCACCGTGGGATCGGCGAGGATCCGGAACTCGGGGAGTTCCAGTACCACGTCGCCCCGCACGCTCCGACCCGCCTCGCTGACCCGCGCGAAGAGTGCCGGCTCGTCCGCCTGCGCCTCCGCCAGGAGCCGGAGTAGCAGCGTGTCCTGCGTCGCGAGCACCGGAAGGTCCACGTCCACTGCCGTGGGATCCACCGGGAGTGAATCCCCCGCCGCGTCCGTGACGACCAGCCCGCGCGGCGTGTTCACCAGTGCCACCGGGGGATTCTCCGTCACGACGACGACGAGGGTTCCGGGGAGCTTTCGCCGAATGCGCACCGTGCGCACCTGCGGATGCTCCGCCACCCGCGCCTCGAGCGGCGACACGTCGTCCCAGACGGACGCGGTCGTGTCGACCCTCAACTGTGAAACGATTTCGTCGGGTGCGGCGTAACGGACGCCCTCCAGCTCCACGCGACGGACGCGGAAGAAGTCCAGCTGCTGCAGCGCGAGGCGTCCCCACCAGGGGCTGGCGAGCACGAGGGCTGCGGCCAGCAGCCGCGTGAGCGTCCGCAGACGTCGCCGCCAGCGCGGCGTGCCGTCCCCCTCGAGCCCGGGCCGCGCGTCGTCCACGTCTAGCCCCGCAGACGCGCGAGAAGCTCGGGACCACTGCGCGTGATGTCCCCCGCCCCGACCGTGAACACCACATCGCCCTCGCGCAGGTGTGCGGTCAGCGCCGGCGCCAGCTCGCTACGCGGCCCCATCCATCGCGGCGCCCGGCCCCGCTGGGTGAGCGCGTCGGCAATCAATCCGCTCGTCACCCCAGGAATCGGCTGCTCGCGGGCCGGATAGATATCGGCGAGGAACACCTCGTCGGCCTGCGCCAGGGCCGCCCCGAAGTCATCGGCAAAGTCCCGAGTGCGGCTGAAGAGGTGCGGCTGGAACGCCACCAGCAGTCGCCGATCCGGAAAGGCCTCCCGAGCGGCTGCGAGCGTGGCCCGCACCTCGGTAGGGTGATGGGCGTAGTCATCCACTACCTCGACGCCCTGCGCGCTCCCCAGGCGTTCGAAGCGTCGCTCGGCGCCCACGAAGCGCGCGAGGCCCGGCGCCATCTGCTCCACCGTGAGTCCCCAGGGGCCGATGCCGCAGGCCAGCGCCGCGAGTGCGTTGCGCACGTTGTGCAGGCCGGGCACGGCGAGCCGCAGTTCCCCCATCGGCTTGCCGTCGTAGTACACGCTGAACACGCTGCCGCCATCCACATGCCGCACATCCCGCGCCAGCAGCCGCGCGTCGGCACTCGTCACGCCATAGCGGATCACCTCCGCCGTCGCCGGGCTCGGCAGCGCATTGGCGCCTGGATCGTCCGCACAGAGCACCACGTACCGCGCCCGGCGCACGAACGCGGCGAAGGCGGCCGTGATGTCGGCCAGATCGGCGTAGATGTCGAGATGATCGGCCTCGACGTTCGTCACCACCGCCACGGTCGGCCACAGCGCCAGGAAGGAGCGGTCGTACTCATCGGCCTCCACCACGAAGACCTCGTGCCCACCGTCGCTCAGGTTGCCCCCCCAGGCGCGCACCCGCGCCCCCACTACACCGGTGGGATTCCGTCCGGCCGCAGCGAGCGCCTCGGTGGTCATCACGGTGGTGGTGCTCTTCCCGTGCGTGCCGGCAATGCCGATGAGCGCGCCACCGGCGGTGGGGGAGGCCCCCGCCGGGGGCCCCCGGCAGGCCGGGATACCCCCCCCCCCCCCCCCCCGCCCGGGCCGGGGGGGCCG
>JAYQOZ010000149.1:5778-6266 GCA_038145035.1 Gemmatimonadaceae bacterium
GTGGTGCTCTTCCCGTGCGTGCCGGCAATGCCGATGAGCGCGCCACCGGAGGTGGCCTCCGCCAGTGCTTCGGCCCGCCGAATGACGGGAATCCCCGCCCCGCGCGCCGCCGCGAGTTCCGGGTGATCCTTGGGGACGGCTGAGGTCACCACCAGCGCCCGATGTCCCGCCACATGCGCGGGACCGTGCCCTTCCTGCATGGCAATGCCCAGCGACACGAGGTCCGCCGCCCCCGCGATCGACTGGTCGCAGCCGGTCACCTGCGCCCCACGCCGTACACAGAGCTCCGCCAGCGCGCTCATGCCGGCGCCGGCGATGCCCATGAAGTGCACGGGACGGGAATCGGTAGGGTCGAGGAGGGGCATTCGCTGGGACGGAGGGCGGAGGACGGCAGCTGACCTGCGAGGCGGCGGGGCGTTGGAGACCCTACATCATTTCACCTACTATCACTCATCACCCAAGATACGCCCCCGCGTACCCCGCTATCG
>JAYQOZ010000150.1:0-6258 GCA_038145035.1 Gemmatimonadaceae bacterium
CTCGAAGGTCCAGCCCTGCTCGCCCTCCCGCACGTCCACCGCAGGCGTCCAGGTGCTCGCCGCGTCGGCGCCACGCCCGAAGGCGTCGTCGAAGATGCGGTCCATCTCGCGGCGCAGCGTGAAGAGCGGCGTCAGGGTTGTCCGGTATACCATAGGTCGGTCCTCCATGGAGAATGTGTCGATAGGTGGGATGCGGACCATCGTGGCCCGCCTGGGTGCTCGCCTGCGCATCCACCGTGCCAGCGAGCATCGGCCGCTTGTGCAGGGCGGACTGCCGACGCGACACGGCGGTCTGCCGCTGCGGCAAGCGGCCCAGCGGATTTTCCCTTGTCGCTCCTCTGACCCTCCGGTAGCTTCCGCGAGGAGCCGCCGACGAGCCCCGTGACCATACCTCCGCCTCCTGACGCCGCGACTGAAGGTCGCGCCGCGCGCGCGCTGTCCGCCCTCGCCGGCATCAGCGCCGAGCTGGCGTCGGCGCGCGCGCTGGAGACCACGGTGGACCGTGCCCTGGCCACCCTCAGGGCCTTCCTCGCGGCCACCGAGGTTTCGCTGTGGCTGCACGTGCCGCAGGGCCTGTCCCGCGGCTGGAGTACGGGGGCGGAATCCACGCAGGCGGCGGACGTGCGGGCCGGCCTGCGGTCGGGCGAAGCCCTCGCCGCAGTCAAGGACCTTGAGGTCGCGCCCATCGTGCTGGGCGACCGACGCGTGGGCGCGCTGGCGGTGCGGACCACGCGCCCCCTCGGTGACGAGGAACGCATGCTCCTGATTGCGCTCGCCAACCTGTTTGCACCCGAGCTCGCGCACGCCGAGCACTCGCGACAGCTCGAGGTCGAGGTGGCGGCGCGCACGGCCGAGATCGAGCGGGGCCGGCGCTTCACCGAAAAGATCATCGACTCGCTGCCGCTTGGGCTCTACGTAATCGACCGTGAGTACCGCATTCAGAGCTGGAACCACAAGCGTGAGACGGGCATGCAGGGCGTGTCGCGGGAAGAAGCCATCGGCAAGACCATCTTCCAGATCCTGCACCGCCAGCCGGCGGAGATGCTGCGTCGCGAGTTCGATGAGGTCTTTTCCTCGGGCCGGGTGCAGGAGTACCAGATGGAGTCGGTGGCCTCCGGCGAGGCGCGGACCTACCGCATCACGAAGATCCCGATGCGGCTCGGCGACGGGCCGGTGACGCATGTCATCACCATCGGCGAGGACGTCACCGACTGGAAGGAGGCGCAGGCGCGCTTCTCGCAGGCGGAGAAGCTCGCGGCCATCGGCCAGCTGGCCGCCGGCATCATGCACGAAATCAACAACCCGCTGGCCACGATCGGCGCCTGCGCGGAGTCGCTGGGCTACCGCATCGATGACCTCGAGCGCAGCGGTGTCACCCTGGCGCCGGAGACGCACGACTTCCTTGGCATCATCGATAACGAGGTGGTGCGCTGCAAGCAGATCGTGGATGGCCTCCTGGAGTTCAGCCGCCCGAAGCAGGCGCGCAAGGAGCGCGTGAACGTGAACGAGGTGGTGGAGCGCACGCTCTTCCTGCTCAAGCACCACGTGCGCTTCAAGAAGCTGGGGGTCGTCACGGAGCTCGATGCCGCGGTGGGGCGGGTGCCGCAGGCGAACTCGGAGCAGTTGGTGCAGGTCCTGATGGCGCTGCTGATCAATGCGATGGATGCCATGGGGGAGCGGGGCATCGTGAAGATTGTCACGCAGGCGGGAGCGGATGCCGCGCGCGGCGCGATCGTCGAGGTCATTGACCAGGGCCACGGCATCGCGCGCGGTGAGATCGGCAAGATCTTCGAGCCGTTCTACACTACCAAGCCTCCGGGCGAGGGGACGGGCCTCGGCCTGGCCATCTGCTACGGCATCGTGCAGGAGCACGGCGGGACCATCGAGGTGGAGAGCACGCTGGGGCAGGGCAGCACCTTCCGCGTCATCCTGCCGGTGGTGGCCACATGAAGATCCTGGTCATCGAGGACGATCCGACCGTCGGCCAGTTCGTGAAGCGCGGGCTGGAGGAGGCGCGATGGACCGTGGACCTCGTCGCCGACGGCGACGAAGGCGAGCAGCTGGCGAGGTCGCAGCCCAACGACCGCGTGGTGCTGGACCTGCCCCAGCCGAATCGCTCCGGGCAGGAAGTCCTGCGGAACCTGCGCGCCCGCGGCTTCGAGAAGCCGATCCTGGTGCTCACCGCGCAGGACGCGGTGGACGCCAAGGTCGAGACCCTGCGCGCCGGCGCCGACGACTATGTCACCAAGCCCTTTGCCTTCGAGGAGCTGCTCGCCCGGGTGGAGGCGCTGGCCCGGCGTCCGCGTGCCATCATCTCGCCGAAGATCACGGTGGCGGACCTCGAGGTGGACCTCGATGCCCGCGAGGTGCGGCGGGGCGGCACGGCGGTGGAACTCACACCCAAGGAGTTCCTGGTGCTGGAGTACCTCGCGCGGCACGCCGGTCGCGTGCTCAGCCGCACCCTCATCACCGAGTATGCCTGGGGGTATCACTTCGACCCCGGCACCAACATCGTGGACGTGGTGATCAACCACCTGCGGAAGAAGCTCGACGCGCCGCACGACAGGAAGCTCATCCATACCGTGCGCGGCGTCGGATATGTCCTGCGAGGCTGACCCAGGGTGACCAGCATCCGGTCGCGGCTCACCGTCTCGTACGTGCTCGCACTCGCGGGCACGCTGGCGGTGTTCGCGATCGTGCTGCTCTCGGCGACCGAGACGTCGAGCATGCGCACCCTGCAGCGGCGTGCCGACATCGTCGCGGATCTCGCCACCACCATCCTGCGGCAGACCAACGTCGGCATCGCGGTGGTCGTCACGGAAGACGCGCTGGTGGGCCAGCCGCAGGAGCGCAGCGCCCGGCAGCTGCTGGACGCCCTGCCCGGATATCTCGTGGTCGCGGACTCGGCCAGCGTGCTCTACAGCAACGCGGCGGTCAACAATCTCTGGGACAGCGATCGGCGCCGCTTCATCAACGCCGTGTTCAACCGCAGCGTCGAGCAGCCGGCCTCGCGGGTCCTGCTGGATTCGACCCAAAACGTGCTCATCGTCGCGCACTTCGAGTCGCTGTCGCGCGAGTTTCCCGCGATGCGCATCGTCGCCGGCGAGGCCATCGCCGACGAGGGCATCACCCGGAGCGGGCTGTTCTTCCCGATGGTGATCACGATGCCGCTGCTGCTGCTCCTCTCGGCCTTCATCGCCTGGCTGATGTCGAGCTCGGCGCTACAGCCCGTGGAACGCCTGATCTTCGACCTCGCGGCCATCCAGGACGGCCGCTCCCTGCATCGCCGGCTGCCGGTGGACTCGGATGAGAACGAGATCGATCGGCTGTCCTCCACCATCAACGCGATGGTGGCTCGCCTCGAGGGCTCCTTCGCGGCCCTGCGACGGTTCACGGCGGACGCCAGCCACGAGCTCAAGACGCCGCTGACGGTCCTCCGGGCAGACATCGAGCGCGTGATGCAGTCGCCGGGGCTCGCCGAGGACCAGTTGCCGCCGCTCGAGGAGGCGCTGGCCGAGACCACGCGCATGGCCGATCTCGTGGATTCGCTCCTTACCCTGGCCCGCGCCGACGAAGGACGATTCGACCTCCACCGGGAGCATGTCGAACTTGAGCCGATGGTGCAGGAGGTACTCGAGACCGCGCAGATCCTTGGGGAGGGGGCCAACGTGGCGGTCACGCTCGAGCGGGCGGACCCGGTGGCCATCGAGGGCGACCCGGTGCGCCTGCGACACCTGTTCCTGAACCTGGCCACCAACGCGGTGAAGTACACGCCCGCCGGTGGCAGCGTGCGGATTGCGCTCGAGGACCGCGGGGACCACGCGGCCTTCGTGGTCCAGGACACCGGCGTGGGCATCGCTGCGGCGGACCTGCCGTTCATCTTCGACCGGTTCTGGCGCGCGGACCGGGTGCGCTCGCGGGGGGAGCGGGGTGGGGTGGGCCTCGGGCTCTCGATCGCCCAGTGGATCGCCCACGCGCACGGAGGCTTCATCAGCGTTGGATCCCGTCTCGGGCGGGGCACGACGTTCACCGTGACCCTGCCGCTGACGCGCCCCGACTGATCGGGCGGGTTTCGCGACCGTAATGAATGCTCAGGGTCGATTAAGGTTATATTAATGTTTCCCCGTTTACGGGTCTAACCTGGGCCTGTTACAATCCTACGCGAGCCCAACACGACTGGGCTGCACGATTCACGCCTGGTTCCGCCATAGGGAGTGCTTGCGTGTTCAACAACCTGATCGAGTCCAAGCCGGTCAAGCAGAGGGGATTCGGCGCCTCCATGGTGTCGACCCTGTTCCATGTCGCCGTCATCGGTGGGTCCATCATCGCGACGGCGAATGCGACGGTGGAGAAGGAAGAGGAGGTCGTCCAGAAGATTGACTTCGTCGAGGTCAAGAAGGATGAGCCGCCCCCGCCGCAGGACGAGGCGCCGCCGCCGCCCGATCCCGTCGTCGCGCCGCCGCCACCGAAGGGCTTCCAGGTGCTCGCCGCCCCGGTGAGCATTCCCGACGTCATCCCGGAGATCGACCTCTCCAAGGCCCTGACCAACGAGGATGACTTCTCGGGCAAGGGCGTGGCGGGCGGCGTGGCCGCAGGCGTCGTGGGCGGCACCGGTCCCGTGAACGTGGACCAGCCGTATTTCGACTTCCAGGTCGAGAAGCCGGTGGCCCCGCTCCCCGGTAGCCAGGGTCCGCGCTACCCCGACATCCTCCGCTCCGGCGGTGTCGAGGGCTCGGTCCTTGCCCAGTTCGTCGTGGACACCACGGGACGCGTCGAGATTGCGTCCTTCAAGGTGCTCCGCTCCGATCACGCCATGTTCGAGCAGGCCGTCCGTTCGGCCCTTCCGAACATGCGCTTCCTGGCCGCCGAGGTCGGCGGGCGCAAGGTCAAGCAGCTCGTGCAGCAGCCGTTCGTGTTCGCCCTGCAGCGCTAACGCAGTTCACCACCCCCGGTCCGTCTAGGAGACAGCAGTCATGAACATGTCTATCGGTTACATCTGGGAGCACAGCCCGGTCTTTGCCAAGGGCATCTGGCTCGTGCTCGCCATCATGTCGCTCTGGTCCCTTTCGGTGGCCTTCGGCAAGTGGTGGAACCTCCGCAAGGCGCAGAAGGAGACGCTGAAGTTCGCGCCCGAGTTCTCGCAGTTCCTCGAGGAGGACAACCTGACCGAGGCGATCAACCTCGCGCAGTCCTACAAGAAGTCGCACGTGGCCCGCGTCCTCGGCGGCGCGCTTGACGAAGTCAAGCCGCTCATCATGGACGGCTCCGTGACCGTGTCCGACATCAACTCGGCCGAGCGTGCGGTCGAGCGCAACATGCTGGTCGAGATCGTGTCGCTGAAGCGCGGCCTGGCGATTCTCGCGACGGTGGGTTCGACTTCGCCGTTCGTCGGCCTGCTCGGCACCGTGTTCGGCATCATCAACGCCTTCGCCGGCATGGGCGCCGCGGGTTCGTCGGGCATCCAGGCGATCGCCGTCGGCATCGCCGAGGCGCTCATCGCGACGGGCTTCGGCCTCCTCGTGGCCATTCCCGCCGTGTGGTCGTTCAACTACTTCCAGACCAAGATCGACAATCTCACCTCCGAGATGACCTACGTTTCGAAGGAGATGATCGACTACCTCATCAAGGGTGTCTCGGGCGAGTTCGGCCGCTCGCGCTTCACGCGTGAGTTCAACACCGCGGCCCAGAAGGGCGCGTCCCCGATCTCGCAGTAAGTCCGCGACCCCTTAGGAGGGCAGCCAGATGGGCATGTCGGTAAGCACCGGGGGCGGCGTCAAGGCCGAGCCGAACGTCGTCCCCATGATCGACGTGATGCTGGTGCTCCTGATCATCTTCATGGTGGTGACGCCGGCCATCTCGGCCGGCTTCACCGCGACGCCGCCCAGCGGCATCAACCTGAAGGCGCATCCGGAGGTCGATGAGGACCAGGTCCTCGGCATCGACAAGTACGGCCAGTATTACCTGAACAAGAAGGCGATCAAGAACGAGGACCTGCCGCAGCTGCTGCAGAACATCTACTCGCAGCGGACGATCGACCAGATCCTGTACCTCAAGGCCGATAAGGACCTCGAATATGGCCGCATCCTGGACGCGATGGATATCGCGTCGAAGAACGGGGTGCGGATGGTCGGTGCCATTTCGGACCAGCAGCCCGGAACCGTCTCGACGGTGGCTGGCGACGAGATGACGAGCGGCACCACCAAGACGCCGTAAGGAGAACCAACGATGGGAATGAGCGTCGGAGGAAATGACTCCGGG
>JAYQOZ010000151.1:0-6235 GCA_038145035.1 Gemmatimonadaceae bacterium
GCACGGCGGCGCCCATCGCGTACTGCGTGTAGAGGTCGGACCGCTTGGCTTCCTTGCGGTCCATGTACTGCGCCGGATCGAAGCCCTTCACCTCGCAGGCGAAGCGGACCTTGAAGGCCGCCGCATCGAACTTGGTGATCGGGCCACCGCCGGACTTGCCGGCGAGCAGGCCCTCCCAGGCACTTGGCACGTCGTTTCCCACGGGCGTGATGCAGCCCAGACCCGTGACGACGACCCGGCGCTTCATGGACGCCACTGGCTCAGCCAAGCTTGCCGTTCAGGTAGGCGATCGCGTCGCCGACCGTGCGGAGCTTCTCGGCATCCTCGTCGGGGATGTCGATGTTGAACTCCTTCTCGAACTCCATCACCAGCTCGACGATGTCGAGCGAGTCGGCGCCGAGGTCCTCGATGAAGCTCGCGCCATCGGTAAGCTTCTCGCGCTCGACGCCGAGCTCCTTCTCGATGATGTCCTTGACCTTCGCGGAATGGTCGGCCATTGCCTGGAAACTCCGTAGGGGTGAAATCGCGCGGGGACGGTCTGGAAATATACACGGGGTGACCCCCCGTCATAGCCTCGCCGGCGGGCTCAGGACATCACCATCCCGCCGTCCACCGTGAGCACCTGCCCGGTGATGTACGCGGCGTGGTCCGAGGCCAGGAAGGCCACCGCGCCGGCAATGTCCTGCACGCTGCCGAAGCGGTCCAGGGGGATCTGCGACGAGAGCGCCTTCACGGCCTCCGGCGTCATCGCGTCGGTCATGTCCGTGGCGATGAAGCCGGGCGCGACGACGTTGCAGAGGATGTTGCGGCTGGCGAGCTCCTTCGCCACCGACTTGCTGAGGCCGATGAGGCCGGCCTTGCTGGCGGCGTAGTTGGCCTGCCCGGCGTTGCCGATCAGCCCCACCACGCTGGCAATGTTGATCACGCGGCCCCAGCGCCGCTTCATCATCCCGCGCTGGGCGGCCCGGATGGCGATGAACGCCGAGCGCAGGTTGGTGTCGAGGACCGCGTCCCAGTCCTCGTCCTTCATCCGCAGCATCAGGTTGTCCTTCGTGATGCCGGCGTTGTTGACGAGGATGTCGAGCTGGCCGAAGTGCTGCTCCACCGCCGCGACGAGGGCCGCCACCTGCGCCGGGTCGGCGATGTCGCAGGCGAAGCCCTTGGCGCCGTCGCCGATCTCGGCGGCCACGGCATCGGCCTTGGCCTGGTCACGGCCGACGATCGCCACCTGCGCACCGCAGCCTGTGAGGGTCTCGGCGATGGCGCGACCGATGCCCCGCGTGGAGCCGGTGACGAGGGCGACTCTATCCTGGAGCGAGATCTGCATGACGAACGGCGGATGGAGGATGGACGATGGAGGAGGAAAGCCGGTGGCCCTCGTCCTCCAGCTACAGGGCCAGGAGTGCCTCGACCTCGGCCACGGTGCCGCAGGTCATGGTCGTGCAGTCGGGGGCAAGGCGCTTCACGAGGCCCGAGAGGACGTTGCCGGGGCCCATCTCGACAAAGGTGACGCCGGGGTGGCGGGCGGCCATGTTGCGCACCACGTCGACCCAGCCTACGGGCGACGTGAGCTGGCGCAGCAGGAGGCTGCGAGCGCTGGCCGCGTCGCCGATCGCCTCGGCGGTGACGTTGCTCCACACCGGGACCTCGGGGTCGCGCCAGCGCGCGGCGGCCAGCGCCTGCTCGAGGCCGTCGGCCGCGGGCTGCATCAGGGGGCTGTGGAAGGCCCCGCTCACCGGCAGGCGGATGGCGCGCTTGGCACCGGCCGCCTTGGCCAGCTCCATCGCCTTCTCGACCGCGGCCACCTCGCCGGAAATCACGATCTGTTCGAGCGCATTGTAGTTCGCGGGCACGACGACGCCGGCGTCCGACGCGTCGCGGCAGATCTCGTCGATGGTGCGGCTGGTCTCGCCGAGGATGGCAGCCATGGCGCCCGGCACGGAGCGGCCGGTGGTGTACATCAGCTCGCCGCGGCGGCGCACCAGCTTGAGTGCATCCTCGAGGGAAAGCGCGCCGGCGGCATGGTACGCTGAGAACTCGCCGAGCGAGTGGCCAGCCGCGCCCTTCACGCGCGAGGCAAGCCGGTCCTTCACCACGGCCCAGACGGCCGCGCCGTGCGCGAGCAGGGCCGGCTGCGCATTGTGCGTGAGCGTCAGCTCCTCGGCCGGGCCCTCGAAGGCCAGCGTGGACAGGCCGAAACCCAGCGCCGCGTCGGCGCGGGCGAAGACGTCACGCGCAGACGGAAAGGCCTCCGCGAGGTCCTTGGCCATCCCCGGCTTCTGCGATCCCTGCCCCGGGAAGAGGAGGATCATCAGAAGCGCACCACCATCGAGCCCCAGGTAAATCCGGCACCGAAGGCCACAAACATCACCGTCGTGCCCTCCTTCACCAGGCCCTGCTTCATCGCCTCGCTGAGGGCGATCGGGATGGACGCGGCCGAGGTGTTGCCGTACGTGTCGACGTTCACGAACACCTTCTCCATCGGGATGTTCGCGTGCTTCGCCGTGGCCTCGATGATGCGGATGTTCGCCTGGTGCGGGATCATCACGTCGATGTCGCTGGCCGAGAGCTTCGCCCCGTCCAGCGCCCGGTCGGCCGCATCGGCCATCGAGCGCACGGCGTTCTTGAAGACCTCGCGGCCGGCCATCGTGATGAAGTGCGAGCCCTCGGCCAGGATCTCGGCGGTCATCGGCTCATAGCCGGCACCCTTGGGCCGCTGCAGCAGGTCGGCGAGCGTGCCGTCCGAGCGCATGTAGGCGGACAGGATGCCGCGGCCCTTGGTGGCCTTCTTCACGATCGTCGCGCCGGAGCCGTCGCCAAAGAGCACGCAGGTATTGCGGTCCTTCCAGTTGATGATGCGGCTCAGCACCTCGCCGCCGATCACCAGGATGGTCTCGTAGCCGCCGGTGGCGATCAGCCCCTCGGCGATCTGGATGCCGTAGAGCCAGCCGGAGCAGGCGGCGTCGATGTCAAAGGCGACGGCACGGGTGGCACCGAGCGCCGCCTGCACCTCGACGGCCGTCGACGGCAGCAGGCGATCGGGACTCGCGGTCCCGAGGATGATCGCATCGAGCTCGGAGGCCGTGACGCCGGCGGCCTCCATGGCCTCGCGGGCCGCGGCGGCGGACAGCGAGGTGAGGTTCTCGCCCTCGCCGGCCACGTAGCGCTGGCGGATGCCGGTGCGCTCGCGGATCCACTCGTCGTTCGTGTCCACGCCGATCGAGGCGAACTCGTCGTTGTGGAACACGCGCCGCGGCACGGCGTGCGCCGTGGCGGTCAGCATCGCGAAGGGGCGCTTCACTGGTGCACCCGCTCGCCGATGTGCGAGCTCATCTTGGACTCGTAGGCGCGCAGGCCTGCCAGGATGCCGTTCTTGATGGCCTCGGGGCTGGACTTGCCGTGGCAGATGATGCTGACGCCCTTCACGCCGAGCAGCGGCGCCCCGCCGTACTTGGCGTAGTCGAGCATGGCCATCGCGCCGCCGACCTGCTCCTTGGTCACGCCGGCCTTCATGAGCAGGCTGAAGAGCATGGGCGCGACGGCCTCGTAGAACTTGAGCAGCACGTTGCCGGTGAAGCCATCGCAGACGACGACGTCGACGGGGCCGCGGTCGCAGGCGCCCATCGGCACGTCGCGGCCCTCGACGTTGCCCAGGAAGTTGAGGCCGCTCGTCAGCAGCAGCTGGTGGGCTTCCTTCACGGCAGCGTTGCCCTTCTCCGCCTCCTCGCCGATGGAGAGCAGGCCGACGGCGGGATTGGCGCGCCCGAGGATGTCCTTGGCGTAGACGTGCCCGAGCTGGGCGAAGTTCACCAGCTCCTTCGGCGAGCAGTCCACGTTGGCGCCGGCGTCGAGCACGACCACGGGCTGCCTGCCGGTCGGGAAGACGGTGGCGATGGCGGGACGCTCGAGCCCCTCATGCAGGCGCAGCACAAAGACTGACGCCGCCATCTGCGCGCCGGTGTTGCCGGCGGAGACGAAGGCGTCGCTTTTGCCGTCCGCCTGCAGCCGGAGGCCGAGCACCATCGAGGACCTGGGCTTGCCTCGGAGCGCGACGGACGGCTTGTCGGTCATCAGGATGACCTCGGGGGCATCCACGACCTCAAGACGCGCCGCAGCCTCCTGCATCAGGGGCGACGCGCCAACCAGCTGGCGGGCGAGCTCGTCTCGGACGACGGCCTCCTGCCCGACCAGCTGAATCGAATGTTCCGCGCCCAGCTCGGCCACCGCCAGCAGGGCCGCTGCTACGGGTGCCTGGGGCGCGTGATCGCCCCCCATCGCGTCCAGCGCGATGCGAGCCATGGCTAGGCTTCGCGCGCTGCGACCCGCTGTTCCCCGGCGTAGAACCCGCACTCCTCACACACGTGGTGCGGGCGCTTCATCGCGCCACACTTGGGGCACGCCTGGATGTTGATCTTGGGCGCCACCTTGTGGGTGTTGCGCGCGCGCTTCTTGCGCTTTGAGGTACGGCGCTTCGGGACGGCCATCGGAATCTCTGTCTGCGAAAGGGTGAAGCGAAAAGTCGAACGGTCAGCGTCCGGCGCCAGCCGACTGGCAGGCGCAGGGTCCAGCATTCAGGTCCGCGCCGCAGGTCGGGCACAGTCCCTCACAATCAGGACGGCACAACGGCAGGCCGGACGCGTCCAGCAACCACTGCTCCCGAATCGCGGGAGCGAGGTCGAGCATCGTGCCCAGCTCGCCGAGCGGGTAGACATCGGGTTCATCCGCATTCTCGTCGTCCGCGCCGGCGAACAGCAGGTGCGCCTCGTTCTGCACCAGGAACTCCACCGGCGCCAGGCAGCGACGGCACTCCCCGGCGGCGCTGCCCTGAAAGGCGCCGCTGAAGTAGTACCGGCCCGCCCCCGCCCCACTGATGCGACCGGTCACCCGGACGGCAGCAACGGGGCGGACATCGCCCTCCATCCACACCGAATCCTCCGCCGGGAGATCCGCTTCTACCTGGACCGCCCCCTGCGAGAGGGTGCGAATGGGGAACGCGAGCATAGCTTGGTAAACTAACGCCGCAAACGGCCCCGGGTCAACTGGGCAACTCGCTGTCGGACGCGAACTTAGAGGGCGTCCGCCTCGGCAAAGAAGAAGCGGCTCTCGCGCACCGCGTTCTCGTCCGAATCCGACGCATGGATGGCGTTTCGGCCCTTCGACTCCGCGTAGAGCTTTCGGACGGTGCCCTCGGCCGCATCTGCCGGGTCCGTGGCGCCGATGGCGTTACGCAGCGCCTGCACGGCGTTCTCGCGCGAGACGACGAACGGCATGCAGGGGCCGGAGCTCATGAACTCGACGAGCTCGGCGTAGAACGGACGGCCGCGGTGCACGGCATAGAACTCCTCGGCCTGCTTGCGCGAGAGCTGCATGACGCGCGCGGCCCTGAGCGTGAACCCCTGGCCCTCGAGGTGGGCGAGGATCTTGCCGGCCTTCCCGGAGTTGAAGGCGTCCGGCTTGATGATGCTGAACGTGTAGTCGAGTGGCACGGGAACAGTCGAGGGAAAGGGGTCGCACTTTGATCGGAACCCAGAAACTTACACGAAGGCCGGTCCGGAATGCAGGGTCCACGGCCCGGGGCAGGCCTCTGTCGGGGCCTTTCCGTAAGGGCCGAAATGGCGACTCCCCCCACGTCGCATCGGCCATCGGCCGACTGCGCCGCCGGCACCGGGGCGCCAGCGTGGAGAGACATCACGAGCCCGACTGCCCTCCCGGAGGTGCCCGATGCTGGTACGCGACCTGATGACCCGAGACCCCGCCCTCGTGGTGTCCACCGACACGGTGGCCGTGGCGGCCGACCTCATGCGCGTGCGCGGCGTCGGCATGCTGCCCGTGGTGGACCACCTGGTGCACCGCAAGCTCGAGGGCGTGCTCACGGACCGCGACCTGGTGGTGCGCCACCTGGCCCTCGACCACGGCTCCCGCGCCAAGGTGCACGAGCACATGACCCGTGACATGATCATCGCGGCGCTCCCTACGGACTCGCTGGAACAGACCGCCGAGCGCATGCGTGCGCACAAGGTCCGGCGGGTGCCGGTGATCGACGACGCGGGGTCGGTGGTGGGAGTGATCGGCCTGGCCGACCTCGCACGGTACTGGGCGGACCGGGCCCCGGAGCAGCTGGCCGAACTTACCGCTGGCATCGTCGAGCCCGGGGCGCTTGTCCTGTAGCGCTCGACGGTTCATCAGGCGAGGCACTGCGTCCCCACAGCGGCAGGGAGACACCGAGGCGCCGGCG
>JAYQOZ010000152.1:0-6128 GCA_038145035.1 Gemmatimonadaceae bacterium
ACCGCGGCTCACCCACCGCCCATTTCCGGCCGGCTGAAAACGCTCGTGGCGCAGCAGCGCGGCACAGGCGGGGGATACCGGCGGTTCGATCACCAAAGAGACTTCGCGGCGATCGCCGAAGACGTCGCGCACCAGGTGCGCAATGGGTGCCTGCGCGACCACGCGTCCATTGACCATGACCGCCACCTCGTCGCACAGCACCGCTGCCTCATCGGCATCGTGGGTCGCGATGAGCAGGCCGATGCCCTGGTGCCGCAGTGCCCGCAGCAGTTCGTGCAGCCGGGCCCGGGCGTCGGCGTCCACGCCGACGGTCGGCTCGTCGAGCAGCAGCAGCGCGGGACGGTGGAGCATGCCTGCGACGAGATTCACCCGTCGCTTCATGCCCCCGGACAGCGTGGCGACGATCGCGTCCGAGCGATCGGCGAGACCGGCCCATTCGAGGCCATCGCGCACGCGCCCGCGCATCACGGCGGGCGGCACCCCCGCCAGGCTCCCGAGCACCGACAGGTTCTCTTCGACCGTGAGGTGGGCAAACAGGGCAATCTCCTGCGGCACGATCCCGAGACGCCCCAGCCGTCGTGCCGCAGGCGGCAGCAGGCTGTCGATGCGAACCGCACCGGCGTCGAGCCGCAGCCGGCCCGCGATCGCGCGCAGGAGCGAGGTCTTGCCCGCGCCATTCGGGCCGAGGAGGCCGACGATCGCCGCTCGGGGCACCTGAATGCTCGCACCGGCCAGCACCTCGCGTCGGTCCAGGCACCGCGCGGCCTCGTGAACGACGAGCACTTGTGGAGTAGTTTTTTCCATGCAGGACCCTACCACGGCAGTATACCGAGCGCGGCGAACCCGCGTGCTACCCTAGCGGGTCCAGATGGTCGAGGTCGTAATCGCAGGTGGCGGGCTCGCCGGCAGCCTCGCCGCATGGCGCCTAGCCAGCACCCGGCGCGATGTGCGCGTCCGCCTGATCGAGCGCGGCCCGACGCTCGGGGGCAATCACACCTGGTCGTTCCACGACACTGACCTCACAGGCCCTGCGCGCTACTGGCTTGACCGCCTGGTCGTCGCCCGCTGGCCCGAACACAGCGTCTGCTTCCCGGGACACTCCCGCACGATCGCCGGGCCCTACGCGTCGATCGCGTCCACGCGCCTTCACGACGTGATCGCGCCCGCGCTTGGCGACAACCTCCTCCTGGACACCTCAATCGCGCACGTGGCCCCTGATCATGTGGTGTTGGGAACCGGAGACGTGCTGCGGGCGTCAGTCGTGATTGATGGACGTGGCGATCTGCCGGTGAGTGTGCCGTGCGGCTGGCAGACGTTTCTGGGCCAGGAACTCGAGTTCGAGCAGGATCACGGCGTCACCACGCCGACGATCATGGACGCGACGGTGGCGCAGGACAACGGCTACCACTTCGTGTACGTGCTGCCGTTCACGCCGCGGCGGTTACTCGTCGAAGACACCTGCTACGCCGACCATCCGGCGGTGGACGTCGACGCGGCACGTGCCGCGATCGCGAGTTATGTGGCAGCCCGCGGTTGGCCGCCACGCGCGCTTGTCCGTGAAGAGGTCGGGAGCCTGCCGCTGCCGCTCGGTGGCTCGATCGACGCGTTCTGGCCAGACGGGCAGCCGCGCATCGGCATGCGCGCGGGTCTCTTTCACCCGACGACGGGCTACTCGCTCCCCGATGCGGTGGCCACGGCTGACCTGCTAACGCGGCTTGCGCTCGGCGACCCGGCCCAGACTGCCGGCGCGCTCCGCGGGTTCGCGACCGCCCGGTGGAAGGCTCGGGGTTTCTTCCGGCTCCTCAATCGACTGCTGTTCCGCGCCGCCCGCCCCGCCGAGCGGGTGCGGGTGCTGGAGCAGTTCTATCGCCGCCCGACCGGCCTGATCGCCCGCTTCTACGCGGCGCAGTTGACGCGTTCGGACCAGGTCCGACTGATGACCGGCCGGCCCCCGGTGCCGGTACTCCGCGCGCTCGCGCACCTGCGCGACCCGCGCCTGATGAGATGACGATGACAACGAAACGACGAGCGATTGTGATCGGCAGCGGTTTCGGCGGCCTCGCGCTGGCGATTCGGCTGCAGGCAGCGGGAATCGCGACCACGATCCTCGAGCAGCGCGACAAGCCGGGCGGGCGGGCCTACGTGTTCGAGGACCAGGGATTCACCTTTGACGCCGGCCCCACGGTCATCACCGCGCCTGGATGCCTCGAGGATCTCTTCACGCTAGCGGGTGAACGGCTCGCAGACCACGTCGACCTGATCCCGGTCCTGCCGTTCTATCGCCTCTTCTGGGAAGACGGGCACGTGTTCGATTACTCGAACGACCTCGAATCAGTCCTGCGCCAGATCCGGGAGCACAGCCCCTCGGACGCCGACGGCTACGTGCAGTTCCTGGACTACGCCGAGGCGGTCTTCAAGGCGGGCTATACCGAACTGGCCCACGTGCCATTC
This sequence comes from Gemmatimonadaceae bacterium, assembly GCA_038145035.1. Taxonomy (GTDB): domain Bacteria; phylum Gemmatimonadota; class Gemmatimonadetes; order Gemmatimonadales; family Gemmatimonadaceae; genus Pseudogemmatithrix. Next base: position 2,452 of record JAYQOZ010000152.1, read on the forward strand.
CTCGACATCTGGAGCATGATCCGGTTGGCGCCGGAGCTGGTGCGACTCGAGGCCTACCGCTCCGTGTACGCGATGGTCTCGCGCTACATCAAGGACGAGCACCTGCGCCAGGCCTTCAGCTTCCACTCCCTGCTCGTCGGTGGGAATCCGTTCTCGGCGTCATCGATCTACACCTTAATTCACGCCCTCGAGCGGCGATGGGGCGTGACCTTTCCACGCGGCGGCACCGGCGCGCTGGTGCGCGCGCTCGTCGCGCTGTTCGAGCGGCTTGGCGGGACCATCCGCCTCAACACCCCGGTGGACGAGATCGTCACGCGCGACGGACGAGTCGTGGCGGTCCGCACCGCGGCGGGTGAGGAAATCGCCACCGACGCGGTCGGCAGCAACGCCGACGTCGTGCACACCTACCAGAAGCTGATGCGGAACGACCCCCGCGGCGTGAGGATGGGCCGCTCGGTGGCCGGGCGACAGTTCAGCATGTCGCTGTTCTTGATCTACTTCGGGACAAAGCAACGCCACTTGCACCTGGCCCATCACAACGTCACCTTCGGGCCGCGCTACAAAGCACTGCTGCACGACATCTTCGACGCCGGCACGCTGGCCGACGACTTCTCGCTCTACCTCCACGCCCCGACGCTCAGCGACCCGTCACTCGCGCCCGAGGGATGCGAGGCGTTCTACGTCCTCTCGCCGGTCCCGCACCTGGGCATCTCCGACGTGGACTGGGCGGTCGAAGGGCCCCGCTACCGCGACCGGATCTTCGAGTATCTCGAGGAGCGCTATATCCCGAACCTGCGCAACGACCTGGTGACCAGCCGCATCTTCACCCCGCTCGACTTCCAGCAGCAGCTGAACGCGCACCATGGGTCGGCGTTCTCGCTCGAGCCGGTCCTGACGCAGAGCGCCTGGTTCCGCGTCCACAATCGCGACGACAGAATTGCGAACCTGTACTTCGTCGGGGCCGGCACCCACCCCGGCGCCGGCGTACCCGGTGTCGTGAACTCGGCGATTGCCACGGCCGGGTTGATGATCGCGGACCTCGCGGCCGAGCGGTCCGGAGCATGACCTCGGCGGGTCCGCCGTTTGCCGGCGCGGCGATCCGGCGGGGGTCGAAGAGCTTCGCGGCCGCATCGCAGCTGTTCGACCGCCGCACCCGCCTCCTCGTCTGGGAGCTCTACGCCTGGTGCCGGCACTGCGACGACGTGGTGGACGGGCAGGTGCTGGGGCACGGCCCAGTCGCCACGGGGACGCAGGGCTTCGCCGCGCTGGCCGCTTTGCGCGCGCAGACCGAGGAGGCACTCACCGGGCGCGCCACGAACCCGGCGCCCTTTGCCGGGCTCGCCCACGTGGTGCGCGAGACCGCCCTCCCGGCCGCCTACCTGCACGCGCACCTAGACGGGTTTGCGATGGACGTGGCGAGGCGGCAGTACGGCTCGCTCGACGACACCTTGGAATACTGCTATCACGTCGCCGGGGTCGTCGGGCTCATGATGGCGTGGCTCATGGGCGTCCGCGACGAACCCACGCTGGCGCGCGGCTGTGACCTTGGGCTCGCCTTCCAGCTCACGAACATTGCGCGCGATGTGGGTGACGATGCGGCCGCCGACCGTGTCTATCTGCCCGCGGAGTGGTTGCGCCAGGCTGGTGGCGTCGCCGACGCCGCGCGCCTGATGAACCCGGAGAACCGGGAAGCGGTTGTGGCGGTCGTCAACCGGTTGCTCGACGAGGCCGATCGTTACTACCGGTCGGCGTCAATGGGTGTCCCACGTCTGCCCTTCCGAAGCGCCTGGGCCATTGCCACGGCGCGCCATGTTTACGCCGACATCGGCCATGAAGTGCGCCGCCGCCGCGGGCAGGCGTGGAACGAGCGGGTGTCGACGTCGAGCGGGCACAAATTGCGTCGACTCATGCAGGCGTTCGTTGAGGCGTCGTGGGCACGTCACGTCTCCCGGTTCGCCCCGGTGGCTGCTCGCGAGGGGCTCTGGCAACTGCCGGTGCTGCCCAACTGAACGTGCTAGCCTGAGTAAGCAGATGATCGGATCCGTCGCTTTGTTCCTCGCCGCGCTTCTCACCATGGAGGGGGTGGCCTACCTGTCGCACAAGTACTTGATGCACGGCCCGCTCTGGTTCCTGCACAAGTCGCATCACGCACCGCACCGCGGCTTCTTCGAGTGGAACGACCTGTTCGGCCTGCTGTTCGCGGTGCCGTCGATTCTGCTGATCAACGCCGGCGTGCGTGATGGCTCGTGGATGCTGCCCGTTGGCCTCGGCATGACCGGCTACGGCGTCATCTACTTCCTCTTCCACGACATCGTCGTACACAGGCGAGTGGCGCTGCGGCGGATCCCGCAGTGGACCTACCTGCGTCGGATTATCATGGCCCACCTGGTGCACCACAAGACGCACAGCCGCCACGGCGCGCAGTCGTTCGGGTTCCTGTACGCGCCACCAGGACTAGGCGACTCGAAGTAGCCAGCTCAGCCCAGCGCCACTGCGCACCAGCGACGTCCCCTCGTATTCAGTAGCGGATCTGTTTAGAGTCCGGCGGTCACGATATCTCTTCGTCGACCGACGCGGCGGACATGCCGAGATGCAGCGCTTCTTCACCCTCACGGCGCAGGTGTCCGCCGAACGGCCGCTCTTCATTCACCCGGAAGGGACGCGCAGTTACTCAGACGTTATTGCGCCGTTCCATCGGGGGTGTGCACGCATCGCTCGCCGGACGGGTCGCGCGGTCGTGCCGATTGCCTCGAGGGGCGGCGACACGCTCTGGCCGCGAGGCAAATGGTGGCCAGCGCGCGGCGTGCTGCACGTCGCTCTTGGCGAGCCGATGACAATTGGGCCCGACCGACGAGAACGAGAAGACGTTTAGCGACCGCGTGCGCGCCGCAATGCAATCGCTGGCGGAGGGATTATGGGACGGCAGCCAGCGAGGTCGCTCGTCCGGGGCCCGACCCGAGTAGACCGCGGCATCGACTCGAGTCTATGGGCCAGCGGCACCGGTCGCCCGGCAGCCACGCTCGCTGCGTACGACGTGACCACCGCTCTTCTGGCCCACGGAGCCGTCACCACCCAGACATTCGCCGCGGGAGGCGTCACCATAGGTAGCGAGGATGTGTTAGCGGGACCGAGTTTGCTCGTCATTCTCACCACGGGGCAGCGCTATACAGCACCCGGCACGAAGGCGCTCCTCGCCAATTCCTCAGGGGACGACGGCACAACTAGCGGCACCACTGCGCTGCTGGCGATCACCACGGCCATTGGCTTCGGGGCGACCGAATCCGCAAGCAATTCGATCCGGCTGGGCAACAGCAGCGTGACGTCAATTACGGGCCAGGTGGCCTTCCCCGCCAGTGCCGACCGCACCAAGAAGGAAGGCTTCCCTGCCGTCGATGGGGATGAGGTGCTCGGCAATCTCCGGACCCTCGAGGTGACCATTTCGATTTTTCGTCCACGCGTGAGGGAAGGTGCCCAGACGGTCAACCGCCCGTGCGTCCTAGAGGTTTGCCCCCCTGTTGCCCTGCGATACAGGAGTTGGCGGGTCACAAGGACCTGACGTGCCCCCGGTATCCGCTACACGGATAGTGTGAGTTCGTCCGGGTATTTTGAATCATCAGGGCGAAGCGGCGCTAGCCGCTGAGCCCCCTTCGAGAGCTGAGCAAACTGGTAAGGCGTGC
>JAYQOZ010000153.1:0-6098 GCA_038145035.1 Gemmatimonadaceae bacterium
GCCTTGGCGCGGCCTGCACCACTTTCGCGCAGATCGACGCGGTTACCGGCACGGCGACGCAGTACACCGACGTGACGGTGGACTCGGGCAAGGTCTACCGGTACCAACTGAGGGCGCAGAACGTGGTCGGTGCCTCGGCCCCAACGGCCGCGGTGCAGGCCTCGCTCACGGTGCCGGCGGCACCGAGCGCGGCCTCCGCGGAGGCCCTGTCGGCTACGGAGGCGCGGGTCACCTGGGCAATCAACGCGACATCGGCGCTCGACCAGCGCATCGAGCGCGGCACGGGGGGGGTCTGCGCGCCATTCACGCAGGTCGCCACGGTCAGCGACACGGCCACGACCTATGTCGACGCGGGCGTCGCGGCGGGCGATTTCTATCGGTACCGCGTGCGGGCGCGCAACGCCGTCGGCCTCTCGGCCGAATCGGGCACGGCCAATGTGCGCATGGCGGTACCGGACCCGGCGACTGGCCTCGCGGCGACCACGGTGTCCGGCAGCCAGATCGACCTGAACTGGACGGACGCCTCCTTCGACGAGCTCGGTTTCCGCATCGAGCGTTGCACGGGCGAGTCCTGCACGGATTTCGTGGAGATTGCCCGCGTCGGAAGCAACGTGACCTCGTACGCAAACACCACACTCGCGCTCAACACCACGTATCGCTACCGCGTTGCGTCATACAACGCGTTGGGCTTCGCCACGGCCGAAGGTCCGGTGACCGCCAACACCCTGGTGCCGGCGGCGCCAAGCACGCTGGTGGCGACTCCGGTAACAGGCGAGCGGGTGGACCTCACCTGGACAGACAACTCCACGAACGAGCAGTCCTTCGTGGTGGACCGCTGCTCGCCGGTAGGCTGCACCGACTTTGCCGTCGCCGGCACGCTGCCTGCGGGCGCAACGTCCTTCTCGGATGTGGGCGTCACGTTTAACCAGACGTACACCTACCGCATCCGTGCGGGCAATGTCGCGGGCTTCTCCGCGCCGTCGAACGTCGAGACCGCGAGCACGCAGATGAGCGCGCCGGCCAGCTTCCGGGCAGCGGCGCAGAGCCGGACCACGATTCGCCTGACCTGGTCCCACAGCTCGCCGATCGAGACGGGCTACCAGATTCAGCGCTGCGCCGGCGAGGGTTGCAGCTCGTTCAGCACGATCACGACGGTCGCCGCAAACACCACATCGTATGACAACACTGGCCTGACGGCTGGCACGGCGTACAGTTATCGGGTGACCGCCGTGACGAACGGCGGGACCGCGGGTCCCACGGCGGCGGCCGGCGCTCGCACGCCGGAGGCTGTCACCTCGGGTGTCTCAGTGACGGCGGTCTCCGACACCGTGGGCGGCGAGCGTCACTACGTGCTCAATGTGCCCTCGGGTACGCAGGAGCTGATCGTCCGCATCACGAACGGCACAGGCGGGACCGGCGATGCCGACCTGTACCTGAAGCACAACGCGGTGCCGGTAGTGGGGCAGGTGCTGAACAACGCCACGAACTGCGTGCCCTACATCGGCGGCAACGTGGAGACCTGCACGATCGCCAACCCGGCGGCAGGCGACTGGTTCGTGATGGTGCAGGGGTACTCGGCCTACAGCGGTGTGACCGTGGAGGCCCTGACGCCGGGCGACCTGCTCGTGTTCAACGACCTGAACGCATTCGACGCGACGGGCCTGGCGAACTCTAATAACCAGCGGCTGGTGCAGAACTGGACGTCGTTCACGAATGCCGGCTCGCGGGCGACGGGCAATGTCGTGACCATTGACTACGGGCGGAATAACCCGGAGGGTGTCTCCGGCATTGCTGCGCTGACGACCAGGTTCCAGGCGCTCGGGTATACGGTCAGCACGATAAGCAGCGCTTCGGGCACGCTGGGCCTGCAGCCGCTCACGACCAAGGTGCTGGTTCTCTATATGCCCAGGATCCAGTACACGGCGACGGAGATCGAGAATATCCGCAGTGTCATGCGGCGCGGCGGGCGCGTCATCATCATCGGTGACAGCTACGGTTACTACAGCGCCTCCGGCAAGGGGACGATGGACGCGCTGTTCAGCGGCCTGGGATCCTCGATGGCGCACGACGGTGGGAGCTACGACGGGGGCTACACCTCGCTCCCGTCGACCTCACTCCGCACCGACCCCGTCACGGCGGGCATGTCCGGCATGCTTTGGGCCTATGGTGGTGGCCTGACTCTCGGCACCGGCGACAAGGCGTTGATGTACGACCTGTCGAACACCGTGCCGTGGGCCGCCCGTGCCCGGGTGGTGTTCCCGTAGTCCATTGTCGATCCACCTCGGCTGCCAGGGCTGGAACTACCCCGCCTGGGTCGGTCCCTTCTATCCGACGAAGACCCGCGCCGCGGACTTCCTGAGCACGTACGCGCGGGCCTTCGACACGGTGGAGGTGGATTCCACCTTCTATGCCATTCCACCGGTGAAGTCGGTGCGCGGCTGGGCCGACCGCACGCCGGACCACTTCGTCTTCGCACTCAAGCTCCCGCAGGAGATCACGCACGAGCGGCGTTTCGAAGGGGCGGGGGAGGTCGCGACGCGATTCTTCGATGTGGCCCGCGAGCTGGGGCCGAAGCTGGGTCCGATCCTGATCCAGTGCGGGCCGGACTTCGCGCCGCACGAGATCGACCCGCTGGAGGAGTTCCTGCACACGTTGCCGGAGGACCTGCGCTTCGCCATCGAGTTTCGGCAGAAGGGCTGGATCAACGAGCGTACGCACGAGCTGCTGACGCAGCGGAACGTGGCGATGGCGCTGGTGGACGCGCGCTGGATTCCGCGCAAATGGATGCTGCAGCTGGCCAAGCGCCCGACGAGCAGCACGCACGCCTATGTGCGCTGGATGGGGCCGGATCGGAAGATCACGGACTACTCACACGTCCAGGTGGACCGGACGGGGGAGCTCGAGGCCTGGGCTGCGGTGCTGCCGGCGCTGGCGGTTCGGGTGCCCGTGTATGGGTATGTGAACAACCACTTCAGCGGGCACTCGCCCGCGAACGTGCGCTGGCTGCAGCAGGTGCTGGGGCAGCAGCCAAAGGATCCGGCGCAGCTGGGGGAGCAGCTCGGGTTGTTCTGAGCGCCGAGGATGTCTACGGCACCGGGAAGGTGACGCCGTCCCGGATCGAGCTCGTCAGGCTCGGCGTCTCCGGCGTCCTGGGGCCGGGCGGTGCACGGGTGCGGGAGGGGCTTGGAGTGAGGGACAAACGCAGAGCGAGCCGCGCCTCGCCGACTCTATCCATTGATGCTCATTCCTGCATCGCGGACACACGCCTTGCTACCTTACACGGATGCGTCTCAAGACCGTCCTGGGGCTCGGAATACCACTGGCCTGCAGCGCCCTGTTTGCCCGACTCGGTGTCTGGCAGTTGGATCGCCGGCAGGAGCGGCTGGCCGTCAACGCCGGATTAACCGAACGACTTGCCGGACAGGTCAAAGATTTCGGCTCCGTCACCTCCGATGCACTAGACAAACGCTGGACACCGGTGAGTCTCTCCGGTGTCTTCCGCTATGACCTTGAGCAGGTCCTCGCGGGGAGGGCCAGCGAGGGTTCACCGGGAGTGCATCTGCTCACCCCGCTCCAGCGCCCGAACAGCGACACGCTGGTGTTGGTGACGCGGGGCTGGGTGTATTCCCCCGACGCCGCGAGTGCGGACCTCGGCCGCTGGCGCGAGGCGGATACGGTGACACTGTCCGGCTATCTGCTGCCCCTGCCTCCCGACGGCTCCCCGCCGCCCGCCGATCGCAGCCTGCCGCTGCGTCAACTCAGCCGTAGCGCGATCGAGACGCGCGTCGGCCTTCCGATTGCGGCGGTGCAGGTCGTGATGACCTCCGATTCCGCGGCGCGCCTGGACTCCGTGCCTCGGCGTCTGCCGCCGCCCGTGCTCGACAATGGGCCGCACCTCTCGTACGCAATCCAGTGGTTTGCCTTCGCGCTGATTGCGCTGGTGGGCGGTGGCGTCCTGGCCCGCACATCCGTTGTGTCAGGGCGGGCCAAGGGGTAGGTATATACACGATGCGGGAAGCCTTGCGACCCGCCACGCTGGACCCATATCCCCTGGAGGTGGCCCCCGTGGCCGACCACTCTCACGCCCTCGCCTCCGAGCAGGAGGCGCGCGACGTCGCCGAGGACGCGCGCGAATCGGAATGGGCGCATCCGAGCTTCGTGAAGGAGCTCTTCCTCGGCCGGTACCGGCTGGACCTGATCCACCCCTTCCCGGCGTCCGATAACGCCGATGCCGAGGACGCGAAGGCCTTCTTCGCGAAGCTGGACGACTTCCTCCGGCGCTATGACGCCGACATGGTCGATCGCACGGGTGAGATCCCCGAGGCCTACGTGCAGGAACTGCGCGACATGGGCGCCTTCGGCATCAAGATCCCCAAGGAGTACGGCGGGCTCGGCCTCTCGCAGATGACCTATGTGAAGGCGATGGAGCACGTGACATCCGTGTGTGGGTCGCTCTGCGCCCTGCTGTCGGCCTCGCAGTCGATCGGCGTGCCGCAGCCGCTCAGGCTCTTCGGCACCGAGGAACAGAAGCGCGCGTTCTTCCCGCGCATCGCCAAGGGCGGCATCACCGCCTTCGCCCTGACCGAGGTCAACGCCGGCTCCGACCCGGCGAACATGGCCACCAGCGCCACGCCTAGCGAGGACGGACAGTCCTGGACGATCAACGGCGAGAAACTCTGGTGCACCAACGGCACGCGCGCCGACCTGTTCGTGGTGATGGCACGCACGCCGGACCGCATGGTCAACGGCAAGCTGCGGAAGAAGCAGATCACCGCGTTCGTCGTCGATGCCAAGACGCCCGGCATCCACGTGAAGCACCGCTGCCGTTTCATGGGGCTCAGGGCCATCGAGAACGGCTGGATCAGCTTCGAGAACGTGAAGGTCCCGAGCCGCAACATCCTCTGGGGCGAGGGCAAGGGCCTCAAGCTCGCGCTGATCACGCTCAACACCGGGCGGCTCACGATTCCGGCCAGCGTGGCGGGTGCGACGAAGGCGCTGCTCAAGGGCGTGCGCCATTGGGCCGCCGAGCGCGTGCAGTGGGGGCAGCCCATCGCCAGGCACGAGGCCGTGGCGCAGAAGCTCGCGCGGCTCGGCACTTCGGCGTTTGCCATGGAATCGGTGGCCTATCTCTCGACGGCGCTCTACGAGCGCGGCGGCACCGACATCCGGCTCGAAGCGGCCATCGCGAAGATGTTCAACACCGAGCTTGCCTGGCGCAGCGTGGACGACGCGCTGCAGATCCGTGGCGGCCGAGGCTACGAAACGGCCGACTCGCTGCGTGCGCGTGGCGAGACGCCGCTGCCCATCGAACGCGCGATGCGCGACTCACGCATCAACCTGATCTTCGAAGGCTCGAGCGAAATCATGCGGCTGTTCATCGCCCGCGAGGCGGTGGATGCGCACTTCTCCGTCGCCTTCCCGATCGTCGACCCCAAGAGCACGCTCGGCACGCGCCTCCGGTACCTGCTCAAGGCGGCACCCTTTTACGCCACCTGGTATCCGGCGCGCTGGGTGCCGTCGCTGCGCCGCTTCGGCGAGTTCGGTCGCAACGCGCGACACGTGCGCTACGCGGCTCGCGCCACGCGACGCCTGGGGCGCGCGCTCTTCCACGCCATGCTGCGCTTCGGGCCGGGCCTCGAGAAGCGGCAGATGGTGCTGTTTCGCGCCGTGGACATCGGCGCCGAGCTCTATGCGATGAGTGCGGTGCTGGTGCGGGCGCAGCAGGAGGCCAAGGCCGGCAACCGCGGGGCGCTGGCTATGGCCGACGTGTTCTGCCGCGAATCCCGTGACCGCATCGAGGCGTCGTTCCGTATACTCTACGGGCCGAACGATCCGGCGCTGTATCGGCTTGCACAGTCCATCGTGAAGGGCGAGCAGTCCTGGATCGAACGCGACATCGTGGAACCGCTTCCACTGGCCGGGCTGACCGAGCCAGTGGCAATGGAGCAGGAGTCACGCGAGCCGGTGAGCGTCTAGCGCTTCCGTCTCGCCTGCCGAGTGGGGGGGCCCCCCCCCGCGGGGCCCCCCCCCCCAGGGGGGAGGGCCCCCCCAACCCCCCCCACAGGACCCCCCCCCCCCCCCCCCCCCCAAACCCCCCC
>JAYQOZ010000154.1:0-6097 GCA_038145035.1 Gemmatimonadaceae bacterium
TTCTCGCTGACGATCGACCGGACCCTGGAGATCCGGCATGCCGGACCCGGCGCGCGAAAGCTCTGGCCCGACGTCCGCCCCGGGGAGCGGCTCGACCAGCTGTTCCGCACCACACAGGATGACGCGCCAATCTCGGTCGGACTGCTGGAGCGCCACACCGAGCAGATGCTGTTGCTGCACCACCGGGCGACCGGCCTGCGTTTTCGCGGCGGGGTCTATCGGCTCTCCGGCCTCCGCGACGCGCTGGTCTTCGTCGGGACGCCGATGTTCCGCACCCCGTCCGACTTGGGTGGTCACGGACTCGACTTCTGGGACTTTCCGGCGCACGACGCGACGATCGACCTGCTGTTCCAGCAGACCAACTCGGACAACGCGGCCGCCGACCGCAGCCGGGCGATCAAGCGACTGGAGGAGGAGCGACTCGGCCTGCGCCGGGCGCAGGCGAAGCTCGCACTGCAGCGGGACGTCCTGACTGCCATCCAGCGCTCCACCAACGACTTCCTGAAGGATGCCAATCTTGGGCGGTTCTTTGCGGGCCTGGCCCGCGTGCCGGTGGATCTCGCCGGATTGGACGCGGTGGCGATCTTCCAAGCCGCAGACGGCGTGGATCCCGGGTCCCCGCCCAGTCAGCGCGCGTCCGTGGGTGCGGAGTTTTCCCCGGCGCTGATCGGCCTGCTCGACGCCCTCATGGACGAGCGCGGGGACGTCGTCTGCTTCCGAACCGACAGCGATCCCTGGCTGGCGGCGCGGGCGCCGGATCTTGGCCTCGGCAGTTCGTGTGTCGTAGCCGTCCGCCTGCAGGAAGCGAGACGCACGAAGGTCCTGTTGCTCGCCAGCACCCCGGATCCCGACGCCGACCGTGAGACCCTGGTGACATTGGGCAACCTGCTGGCCGGCGCCATCGGACCGGTGGTCCGGGCAGACGAGACCGGGACGCGGCTTCACGCTGCGGAAGAAGATGCGCTCCGCAACCGACTCCTGGTCGAGCAGCAGGAGAATCTGGTGCAGGAAGTCCACCATCGGGTCAAGAACAACATCCAGATCGCGACCAGCGTACTCTTTCTGCAGGAGGCGCGGACGACATCTCCCGAGCTCGCCGCGCAGCTGTCGACTGCCCGGAACCGCCTGGCCTCCATCGCCTACCTGCACGAGCTGCTGTATCGTTCGCAGGCAGCCCAGAGGGTTCCCGTCGATGCGATGTGCACGGAAATTGCCCGATTGATCGAGGATGCCTTCGGTGCGTCACACCGTGGCATCCGCGTCGTCGCCGCTGTGCCCCGCACGCTGACAATCGACGCCAACAAGGCAACCGCGTTCGGACTGATCGTCAACGAGTTGGTCACCAACGCGTTCAAGCACGCCTTCCCGAAGGGACGCCCAGGCAGCATCTCCGTTCATGCAGCGGAAGACCGGACGGGTACGGGCGCGCCCGGCCTCGTCGTCGAGATCCGCGATGACGGCGCCGGTCTCGATGCTGCCGTCCCCCCCGAGAGCACGCATGGGGTCGGGATGCGGATCGTCGGCCGACTCGTCCGGCAGCTTCAGGGATCCCTCACATCGACCAGCAGCGACAAGGGCACCACATGGACACTCGTCATTCCGAACCCGACCTAGACGTTCCGCAGCGGCGTCCGCGTATCCTCATCGTCGAGGACGAGGCGGTCATCGCCATGGAACTCGAGGAGCGCGTGACGGCCATGGGGTATGAGCCGGTCGGGCTCGCCGAGACCGACCAGGAGGCGCTCGAGCTTGCCGCGGCGCAGCGACCGGACATATGCCTGATGGACATCAACATCCGCGGCGAGCGGGACGGCATTGAGGTCGCCGGGACGCTACGCACGTCGCTGGACATTCCGTCCATCTTCATCACGGCCTACTCCGACGACTCGCGCATCACCCGAGCCGCCGCCGCATTTCCGTTTGCCTATCTCACGAAGCCAATCACCGACCGGGAGCTCAGGGCGGCGATCGAAATCGGCCTTTACCGACAGCGCAGCGAGCGGGAACTCGAGGCGTACCGACAGCGCCTCGAGCGATCGAACGAGGAACTGCGGCAATCGCTTGAGAGGATCCAGCAACTGGAGGCGCTGCTTCCCGTCTGCGCGTGGTGCAAGGATATCCGGGATGATGAGGGACAGTGGACCGGGGTCTTCGACTACCTCAGGACCCGTGCCGGCTATACCACCTCACACGTCATCTGCCCACGGTGCCTGCAGAACGAATTCGACCTGCAGCTCCCCCCCTGAGGGCGTCGCGCGCCGACTGGCCTTCAGGCCAAGTCCCACGGCCGCTGACCGCTCCGAAGGCCGGCTAGCTGCGCAGGGCTTGCTCCAGCATCCGCGTGAGCTGCCGCTGCGTAAACGGTTTGGTCAGGAAGTGTCTCAGGCCGAGCACTGCGGCCTCGTCCTCGACTGCTTCCGTCGGCGAACCCGTGACGACGAGGATCGGAACGTCCGGCAGGGTGATCCTCACCGCCCGTGCGAACTGCAAGCCGTCCATGTTGGGCATATTGATGTCCGTAATGATGGCCCGGAGCTTGCCTCCCAGGATGGCTATCTTCGAAAGACCTTCTACACCATCTGAAGCCGCCACTGCCCGATAGCCGAGTCCCGTCAGGATCGACATCAGGGCCGTGCGCACACCCTCGTCGTCGTCGACCACCAACACGGTTCCGTCACGGGAGACGAGCGGGTCCGGCGCTGAAGCGGACTCAGCACTCAGCGCGATCGCAGTCGGCTCCTCGGCGTGCGCCCTGAGGTACGCGCGGAACGTGCTGCCTTTCCCCTCGATGCTGTCGACCTGAATCCATCCGCCGTGGCGCCGTACGATGCCAAGCGCGGTGGAGAGGCCCAAGCCAGTACCCTGGTCACTGCGCTTGGTGGTATAGAACGGGTCGAAGATGCGCTCGAGCTGCGCCGCCGGTATCCCCTTGCCGCTGTCCGTCACCTCCACCACCCAGTACTCGCCCGGTTCCACGCCAGGTTTCACGCCCGATCGCACGCCCTCGCGAGCTGCGAACCGTTTCTTCCGCAGACGAATCGAGATACTTCCCGGGCCGACAATGGCATCCCGGGCATTCGTGCACAGGTTCAACAGCACCTGGAACAGCTGGTCCCTGTCGCCCAGTACGACGCACCCTCCCTTGGGCTCCCGCGCGACTTCGAAGCTGATGCCAACGGGGAGCGTGGGCCGAAACAACGGCGCCAGCTCAAGGCTGATCAACTGGCCTAAATCCACGGGCTCCATGCTTCCCACCAGGCCGCCCTTCGCAAAGGACAGCAGCTGCTTCACCATCTTGCTGGTGCGCACGGCACTGGCCTCGATGCTGTTTAGCAGCGCTTCGCCCGGAGCGCCCTTCAGGCCCCGCAGGATACCGAGGTTGAGCATCAAGGGAACCAGCGCATTGTTCAGGTCGTGCGCGATTCCTCCGGCCATGGTGCCCATCGAGTCCAGCCGATTTGCGCGGTCGACGCTCGCCTGCAGCTGCCTCGCCTCGGTCACATCCTCAAGCACCACGACAATCATCGGCCCGTTCGCCGCGCTCAACCGCCGCCCATGGGCGCGAAGCAGCCGCTGGCTATCTCCCTGTAAAAGCCAGAACTCCCCGCTGATTTCCTCGAGCTCTCCACCTAACACGGCCTCTACGCCCCGGAAGAACTCCTTCGCGGCCGTGCTGCTGCTGGCCACCGGCACGAACCTGTCCCGATACTCCGATGCCGGGTTCATCCCCTCCGGAGTCTCCCCGAGACGCTCCAGCAAGGCGCGCCATCCTGCGCTGCTGAACACCACGTGGCCCTCGACATCCAGGAGCACGGTGGCGGCTGCGGGAAAGGCGTCAAGCGCCGCGGCGGCGAGGCGCTCGCTGTCCGCTGCGCGTTGCGTTGCGCGCGCGGTATCCGTCACGTCCATCAGCGTGCCCATCACGTGCCATGCATCTCCGACGCCCCGGAGGCTCCCTGTCATGTGCATGGAGCGACGCTCCCCGTCCGCCGCAGCGATCCAGACGAAATCCACCGTGCCAGATTCGGGGGTCGACCCATCGGCTCGGAGCAGCGACTCGACCGCAGGACGGCTGTTCGGTTCAACACCCTTCAACCAGTTGCGCACCGTGACGACGCCGTCCGGTGTCGGCTCCCATCCGACGAGACGGAACATCTGCTGGTCCCAGCGCATGGTCTCGCCGCCCGATTGGACAGTCCAGGTCCCCAGGCCCGCGGCAGACGCCAGCCGCATCTGCTCCACGGCGAGCGCCAAAGACTTGTCCTGCGCTGCCACCTCGAGCTGCAGGCGCTCCGTCTGGTAGCGCAGCAGCGCCTCCATCTCCACACGTTGCGACACGTCAGTAATCGTCGCCATCGTCGCGTCGGATCCGTGGATGGGCGTCAGGGTGATCTCGACGGACATGGCGTTGCCGTCCTTCCGCCGCCACCGCACGATCCGCCCCGGGGCCATCGCCCGCGGGCCGCCGGTCGTGGTGACGCCCGCCCGAAGGATGCGGTGCTTCCCAGGCTCGGCCAACGCGAGCTCATCGACAGTCTTGCCTAGCACCACCACGCGACTGTAGCCGGTGTAGGAAACCGCCGAACCGTTGGCGAGGCTGATTCGCCCATCATGCTCCACCAGAAGGACGCCGACCGGCGCTACATCGATCAGGTTACGAAGCTGTGCCTCACTTTCCTGCAGCCGCCGCGTCAACTGCTCGGATTCCGTCAGGTTGTGAGCCACGCACAGCTGGAGCGCCGGAGCTTCCTCGCCGGGTCGCCACACGCCCGACACCGAAAGTTCCACCGGAACACGCTGACCATCCTTGCGTATGAAGGTCCAGCGTCGCGTGACTGAGCGACCAGGCCTCACGCCATGCGACATGACCTCGGGAGGTGTGACGGTCCGGCCAAGTTCCGCTGATAGCTCGGCGGCAGCCGCGGCGAGCTCTTCCGGGTCGTGGGCGATAGCGCAGCGCTGCCGTCCGATCAACTCCTCGGCCGAGTAGCCCAGCAATGCCTCGGCCGCGCGGTTGACGTAGGTGAACACGCCGTCACGGTTACCAGCGATGATCGCCGCACCGGCGTTTGCCGCGATTGCCTCCTGGAACGCCAATCGCTCGGCGATCTCGGCCTCGGCACGCCGGCGGTCGGTGACGTCCAGGCTCACGCCGAGGCCTCTCGACCCCTCGAGCGCGCCCTCGCCCGCGAGGAGCTCATAGCGATCCTCGAGATATCGCACGTCGCCATCTGGCCGAATGATTCGGTAGTGGGTCGAAACTGACCCGCCGGTCGACATAAACGCATTGAATGCGGCCACTGTCTCGGCCCGATCCTCCGGGTGAACCATGGCAACCACGGTCTCAAATTCCGGCGCCGGAGCGTCGGGATCCATTCCCCAGATGAGCTTCTGCTGCCTCGACCACTCTATCTTCATGGAGGGGAGCTGGACGGTAAACACCCCCGCTCCCGCCAACTCCTGGGCACGTTCCAAGTGGACGTTCGCGTCGTGCAGCATTCGCTCGCGCAGCACGCGGTCGGTGACGTCGCGGATGCCGACGATCACTGCGGCCTCATCGCCGATGAACACGCGCGTGAGCACCACGTCAGCGTCCCGGAGCGTGCCATCCATCCGGCGAAACGTCCAGCCATATCGTGCGTAGCCCGTCTCCAGCGCCCCCCGCACGGCCACCGGCCCGAGTTGTGCCGACTCGGAGCCGTCGGGCTGGCGCTCTGGTGACAGAGCAAGCGGATGTAGCCCGTTGAGCTGTGCGGGGTCATCCACACCGAAGAACGCCGCGGCCGACGCGTTGGCGAATTCGAATTCCCATTTCGGCCCGCGTAGCAGCAGCCCGGGCTCGGTTATTGAAGTCCACGCCTGCTGCAGCAGCTCCGCGTGCCGCCTCGTCTCCAGTGCCAGATTCCGTCGCGCAACAAACAAGCGCGTCGCCACACCGCCAAGCAGCGCGGCAAGGATGCTCAAGAGATAGGGGAGGAAACCATGGCTGCCCACTGCGGCACTCGGCAGCACAGATACCGTGACCGCTGGTCCAATCTCCTCGATGGGGACCCCCTGGCCCTTCACGTCTTGATGCCGCGCGACCTCGCCCCATCCC
>JAYQOZ010000155.1:0-6075 GCA_038145035.1 Gemmatimonadaceae bacterium
CGAGCCCTCCTGACCTCCAACCGACGGCCGGCCCTGCGGGGGTGACTCCGCTGCGGCTGGGGGTCCCGCCCCCCCCTTGCGGATTTTCCCTGGGGCTCCGGTATTTATGAGGTTGTCACCCCCCACCACAAGGAGTCGTCACATGCAGCGCAAGATTCCGCTGTACCTCGGTCTGCTGGTCGCGGTCGTGGGCACGGTAGCACCGGATGCATTCGCGTACGCTGGGTTGTCGCTCGTTCTGCTCGGTGCCATCGACGGCTTCATGGCGCCCATCGAGGACGCGGCGGTCCGTGTGGCGTACTACGTGTTGGCGGCCAGCCTGCCGACGATGGCGGACCACCTTGATGCCATCCCGGTGGCGGGTGCCTACCTCAATGGCTTCCTGGACCAGTTGGCGATCTTCATCGCCGGCGTAGCCTTGGCCAACATCTTCGTGCAGGTCAAGAAGCGGGTCATGCCGGCCTGAGCCACGTTCTCCTGCTCCGCAGGACAGGCGCGCCGTCGACTCCTGGGTCGGCGGCGCGTTTTTGCGGGATTCATCGTGCCGGGGACGCCTCCCGACAGCGGTGTGCGGGCTCTCGGCGTTGACTTGGTGGCGGCCGCCACACATTGCCGTCACGTGGTAGCACACCCACCCCGACCCTCCTCATGCGACGGCTCTCCAACGTTCGTTCCCTGGCGCTCTGCAGCGTCCTGGCGCTGGTCGCGGCGCCCAGCATTGCCCTGCACGCCCAGACCACGACGGCGGACCCCAGGCCTACACCGGAGTACGGCCCCGCCCGCGGCGCCCTCGTGATTGCCGGGGGCGGCACCCTCCCCGGCACCGGCATCCTCGAGAAATGGGTCGAACTGGCCGGTGGCCCCACCAAGCACTTTGTGATCGTCCCCACGGCTGGCGGCAATCGGCGACAGGACGGCACGCTCATCGAGTACCGTGAGGCCGACGTCATCGCGCCCTTCAGGGCGCTGGGCCTGGCAAACGTGCGGATGCTGCACACCCATGATCCGAAGGTGGCGGACAGCGAGGGCTTCGCCGCGCAGCTCGCCGACGCAGACGGGGTATGGTTCGTGGGCGGGCGCCAATGGAACCTGGTGGATTCGTATGCAAACACGCGGACACACGAGGCCTTTCGCGCCGTCCTCGATCGTGGCGGCGTCATCGGCGGGACATCGGCGGGCGCGACCATCCAGGGGGCGTACCTGGTGCGCGGTGCCACCAGTGGTCCCGACGTGATGATGACGGACGAGCCGAATCACCAGGACGCCCTCGGATTCCTGCGCCGGAGTGCCATCGACCAGCACATCGATGCCCGCAACCGCTGGGACGACCTGGTGCCGGTGATCCGACGCTTCCCCGACCTGCACGGCATCGGACTCTCCGAGGGCACGGCCATCGTGGTCCGCGGCGACCGCTTCGAAGTGATCGGTCGCTGGAAGGTGGCCGTGCACGACAACACGCGCGCCGCGCAGCCCTGGGAGAAATCGTGGTTCGTGCTTGGATTCGGTGACGTCTACGACATGCAGGCGCGCCGCGTCATCTCGTACGGGGTCACGCCCCGAGGCGCCCGCTAGGCCCGCTGCCAGGCGAGGGTGGCCCGCGCAGTCTCGGCCACCGACCGGAACCGCAGTCCCGCGGCCACGGCGGGCTGCGGCTGCGCGCTTGGCCGGCCTGGATGCCGGGCTGCGGACAGCCAACGAACGGTCCCCGGCGATGCGGTCGTCGCCTTCACGCCGTAGACCAGCTCCTCGAGGGTCCGCAGGGGTCCCTCGACCGTGAAGCGCCCGAACGCCCGCTGCTCCGCCACATGCACCGCGAACTCGGCCAGGTCACGCACGTCGAGAAACCGACAGGGCTCGTCTGGCGACTGCGTCACGCGGATTTCTCCGCCGCGATCCACACGGGCCACCCAGTCCGTGAACCAGGCCGAGCGTGCGTGCGGCCCCACCACCTGCCCAACCCGGAGAATGCTCCCGCGCCCGGGATACAGCCGCTGCACCTCCGCCTCAACGAGGCCCCGGTGGGCCGAGCTCTCGGCGCTGGACTGCAGGACGTACTGGCCGACGCGTCCACCCAGCGCACGGGCGGCGTTGCGCAACCAGGCGGGTGCCGCGCTCGCGTGGTCAAACACCACGTCAAAGGTCCGCCCCTCGAGGGCCGAGACGTCCCCGCTGAGATCCCCGACGAGTTCCCCAACGCCACGGCCCGCGAACAGACCCGGTGCCGTGCGGCCGCGATTGAACACCGTCACGAGGTGCCCCTGGGCGAGGGCCTGCTCCACCAGGGCCGGCCCGGTAAAGTCGCTGCCCCCAAGTACCAGGATGCGGAGGCGGTTTCTGGCCACATCGGTCGCCGCCGGTGCCGCCAGCAGGTTCCGCGGCAGCCCACCGATCGCCCCCGCAACCACCGCCGAGGTCTGCAGAAAACTCCGACGCGTGCTCATTCGCCACCCTCCTTGGAAGCCGCATGCCAGGCCGCCAGCACCTCGGCCTCCTTCGCCGCCGAGATTCCGGCGATCGCCCCATCGGCCAGCGCCTGCTGCTCCGCTGCCGGACGCGTCTTATGCCAGGCCAGCGTGTCCTCTGCCGTCTCCGCCAGCGGCCGGAACGTGAGGCCCGCCGCGACCGCGCGATCGTTCTTGCGCTGCATGAACCCGGCGGTCGCGCCCACCGGCGGAATCCACACGGGCATATGCCGCCAGGGCCGCACCCCGTGCTCGGCGAGGAACGTTGCCGGCACCCAGGTGAAGCGCGCGCCGGTGTTAGTCACGGCCTTGATGCCATAGAGCAGCTCCGCCATCGGCCGCACCGTGCCCACCGCATTGAAGGTCCCGATGGTCCCGTTCTCCGCCAGCCGCACCATCCACTCGGCGAGGTCGCGCGAGTCGATCCATTGCGTGGGGTCGTCCGGCGTGCCCGGTGCCATCACCTCGCCGCCGCGGTCGACGCGCGCCGGCCAATACGTGAAGCGGTCGCTGCGATCCAGCGGCCCCACAATGAGTCCCGGTCGCACCACGGTCACGCGTCCTGGGTAGTGGCGCTCCGCCTCCTGCTCGGAGAAGGTCTTGAGCGCGCCGTAGTACTGGCCCGCGTGCTCACGCACGAGCGTGTACGGGTCCACCCCGTCGGGCATCGGCGTGGTGCCGTCGGTCTCGTCCATGTGGGGCCGGCTGTTGTCCCGGTACACCGACATGGTCGAGATGAAGATGTACTGGCCGACGTTGCCCTTGAGATACTGCCCCGCATTGCGCACCCACGCCGGGAAGGTGGTGGGGTTATCGAGCACCACGTCGAAGCGCTTGCCGGCGAGCGCGCTGGCGTCTCCGCCGAGGTCGCCGATGAGCTGGTCCACCTTGCCCTTGAAGAGGTCGGGGCGGGTGCGATTGCGATTGAACAGGGTGACGGAGTGGCCGCGTGAGAGCGCGTATTCCACTTGCTCGGGGCCGGTGAAGCCGGTGCCGCCGAGGATCAGGATGTTGAGAGCCATGGGGGGATGATGCGCTAATCCAGTAATCGGCGCCAGCACCGCACGGCGGCGAGGCTGGCGACCCGAGAGCAGGCAGCGCATTCTTGCGGCTCACTCTCGGCCCCGTACCAACCCACCATGCCTCGCTGGCACGACCACCTCGCCGCGGCTGCGGCCACCCTACTCCTCCTCGCGGCGGCCGCGGGGCCGGCGCCGGCACCGCAGCATCGACCGCCGCCCAACATCATCGTCCTGCTCGCCGACGACCTCGGCATCGGCGAAGTCGGCGCTTGGGGGCAGCAGGAGATCAAGACCCCGCACATTGACCGGTTGGCCCGCGAGGGGATGCGATTCACGGAGTTCCGCTCCAGCGCCGCCGTCTGCGGGCCGGCGCGCTGCTCGCTGATGCTTGGCCTGCACAACGGCCTCTGCCGCCTCGACGACAACGACAACGACTATCTCCGCACCGAGGACGAAACGCTGGCCGAGCGTCTCAAGACGGTGGGATACGCCACGGGCCTGTTCGGGAAGTGGGGGCTGAGCTGGGACTCGCAGCCGGAGAGCTGGCCCACCGCGCAGGGCTTTGACGCCTTTTTTGGATATCGGGACCAGGTCCACGCCCACAACTTCTATCCGGAGTGGCTGCTCCTCGACGACGATTCCCTGCGCACGCGGAACGTGGTGCCGCGCGCGAACGCCAAGGGCGCGGGACGCGCCACCGTGCGCCTGGACTATGCGCCGGAGCTGATCCGCGCGCGGGCTTTCGACTTCGTGCGCGCCAACCGGGACCGGCCGTTCTTCCTGTACTGGGCCACCAACCTGCCGCACATCAACAACGAGGGCAGTCGCGGGGTCCCCGACGACGGCTACGAGGTTCCGTCCCTCGGCCAGTATGCCGACCGGGACTGGTCGGAGGGAAAGAAGTCGTACGCTGCGCAGGTCACGCTGCTGGACTCACACCTGGGGCAGCTGCGCGGCCTACTGGACTCGCTGGGCATCGCGGATCGGACGCTGATCCTCTTTCTGAGCGACAATGGCGCCACGTTCCTCCGCCGCTCCCATGACGGGACGACCGATATCGTCGGCCGCTGGTTCAACGGCACGCTCGGCTACCGGGGCTTCAAGGGCGACCTGTACGACGGCGGCCTGCGGGTACCGGGCATCGCGGCCTGGCCGGGACGCATCAAGCCGAACTTGCGGAGCGATATCCCCGCCGACTTCACGGATGTCCACGCGACGCTGCTCGAGGCCGCCGGCCTCGATGGGGACATCGCGATCTACGGCCGCTCATTCCTGCCGGTGCTGACCGGTCGCGGACGATACCGGCCGCGCCCGTACCACGTGTGGTTCTCGCCGGACCGCGATCAGTCCGCCGTGCTCGCCCGGGAATGGAAGGGCGTCTGGGTGCGGGACACCATGCGCCTCTTCAACATTCGCCGCGACCCCGGCGAGCAACGCGACGTGTCCGGCCGGAGCGCGAACCGGAGAATCGTGGAGTACCTGACGGCAATCCGGACCGTCGAGGACCGCCGGGTGCCGCACCCACCGCTGCCGGGCACGCCATGAACGCCAGATATCTCCTGCTCGTCGCTGGCCTTGGCGCGATTGCCTGCACCGCCCCCGAGCCCCCGCTCGAGGCCATCTGGTACGTCCGCAACGACTCGGCCGGGATCGCGAGCTTCGAACGGCACGCGCCGCGCATCACGACGATTGCTCCGCAGGTGTATGCCATCGACAGCGCCGGCAACATCCGTGGTGGCACGGATCCGCGCATCGTCGAGATTGCGCGCGCCAACGGCGTGAAGCTGGTCCCGCTGGTGATGAACCCCGGCTTCGACCTCGGCATCCTGCACCACATCGTCACGGACCCCACGGCGCGCACGGCCTCCGCGCACAGTATGGCCGCGCTCTGCCGCGATGAGCGGCTCCACGGCATCCAGCTGGACACGGAAAACCTGCACGTGGACGATAAGGACGCCTTCACCGCGTTTGCGAGCGAAGTCGCCGACTCCGTCAAGCGCGCCGGCTGCGAGATCTCGGCCGCCGTGGTTCCCCGCCCCAATGACGACCGCGGCACGCGGCCCTACCACCAGTACCTGCAGGACTTCTGGCGTGCCGCCTACGACTACAAGGCGCTGGCCGACACGCTGGACTTCATTTCCTATATGACGTACGCCCAGCACACGGGCGGGTCGACACCCGGACCGGTGGCGGGCTTTCCGTGGATGGTCGCGTCGGTGGACTACCTGATGGGACTTGGCGTCGCACCGGAGAAGATCTCGCTCGGCATCCCCGCCTACTCGGACCACTGGTTCCCGGCGTACGATGCGCGCACGGGCGTCGCGCGCGCCCGCGGAACGGACATCGGGTATGTGCCACTGATGCGGATCATCGCCGACGCCGGCGCGACGCCGCGCTGGGACGCGACGCAGAAGTCCTGGGTCGCAACCTGGGAGTCGCACGGCGTGTTCGAGCATGCATGGATCGAGGACGCGCGCGCCTTCAAGGAGAAGCTCGCGCTCGTGCGGCAACACGGATTCCGCGGGTACTCCGTGTGGCTGCTTGGCTTAGATGATCCGCGGACCTTCGAGATCGTCGGCCCGGTAATGCAC
>JAYQOZ010000156.1:0-6067 GCA_038145035.1 Gemmatimonadaceae bacterium
CCCCCCCCCCCCCCCCCCCCCCCCCGGCGGCCCCCCCCCCCCCCCCCGCGGGGGGGGGCGCCCCCCCCCCCCCCCCCGCCGCCGATCACTGCCAGCGGGTTCTGCAGGCGGTCGGAGACGTAGCCCCCGACGAAGTTCGAGAGCATCGTGCAGATCGCCGCGGCCGCCACCAGCCACCCGGCCGCCTGGAGGCTGTACCCCCGCTCCGCGACGAGGTACGTCGGGAGCCAGAACGTCACCGCCAGCGCGACGAAGAAACGGACGAACTGGATGCCGCCGATCACCCACATCACCTGGTAGCGGAACAGGCTCATCGCCTCGACCAGGCTCGCGGGGCGGCCGGCGGGGCGGGGGCGCTCGCTGGCGAAGCGGTAGTAGACGAACGCCGAGACGATGCCGAGGCTCGCGAAGATCGCGAACGCGACCCGCCAGCCCACGGCCGCCTCCAGCGGGGGGCCGAAGATGTTGAGCAGGAAGCTGGAGGAGAACCCGCCCGCGATGAACACCCCCATCGCCGTGGCCCGCCGCTCCGGCGGGAACCACGAGGCGATCAGCACCAGCCCGGGCCCCAACAGCAGCGACCGGAAGAAGCCCGCGCCCCCCAGGTTCAACAGCAGCAGCGGGTAGGACTCCAGGAGCGCGAACGACAGCGCCAGCACGTTGGTGCCCAGCAGCCCGATGAAGAACAGCCGCCACGGCCCGAACCGGTCCACCAGGTATCCGGCGGGGATTTGCATGAACGCGTAGACGAGGGTGGAGACGAAGGACAGCGCCCCCGCCTCGGCGAAGCTCAGGCCCAGGTCGGGGCGGATGCGGGGGAGGAAGAGCGCCAGCCCGCCCTGGATCAGCGCCTGGAACGACTGACCGAGGATGAGCAGCGCCACCGTGACGATCGCCGCTCGACGCAGCTCCGGGGACAGCGGGAACCCGGACGAACCGGTGGAGGCAGGGGCAGCGGTCATGCGACGTCGCTTCCGGATGGGGCGGCGGGCAGGGCCGCGGCGGCAGGGCGGACTGCGGGATCATAGGCGTCACCCCGCACGGGTCAAACGCGGCGCCCGGCGCGGCGCCGTCACGCGCGGCGGCCTTCCGAGGGCACGCACGCTGGCGATTCGCTGACGGGACGCTCCCCTTCACAATTCCTTGACCTGACCGCCAGCGGCTTCTACCGCCTCGATTCCGGTTGATCCCTCATTGCCCTCCACACTGGAAGCACAGCACCCCACACCGCTCCCCACACGGGGGAAAGGCCGCGAGGCCCGATGAAGGCAATGCTCCCTGCCGACGAAGACGCCCGCATCCGCGACCTGCGCGCCTTCGAGGTGCTGGACACCCCGTCCGAGCGCACGTACGACGAGATCGTCGGCCTCGCCTATCAGATCTGCGGCACGCCCATCGCCGTGATGACGCTGATCGACGTGGACCGGCAGTGGTTCAAGGCGAAGGTCGGCCTCGACATCGACGAGACGGACCGCGAGGTGCGGGCGCCCCGCCGCGCGGGCGGCTCGGCGCGCAGCCCGGGAAGGTCCAGCTCTTCGGCGCCTCGGACGAGCGCTACCAGCTCCTACTCCTACTGGCGAGTCGGCCAGTGCCACGACTTCGGCGGATACGAGGGCGTGGCGCAGGGGCCGATCCACTTCGCCGGGGAGCACACCTCGATCGACTTCCAGGGCTACATGGAGGGCGGCGCCGAGACCGGCATCCGGGCCGCGAACGAGGTCATCGAGGCGGTGCGTTAGCCGAGGCGGCGACATCGGCGGGCGGGTGTCGCCGGGCGTGCGCCGTGCGGCACTCGCCGCATGCGCCTCGGCCTGATCTCCGCCACCCACCTGCACGAGGCGTCGAGCTACCTCGACCCGTCGGTGGACCGTGCCTTCGCCGGGGTCGACCTCATCCTCCACCTCGGCGATATCTACGGGACGTTCGTGCTCGACCGCCTGGAGGCGATCGCGCCGGTGATGGGGATCCGCGCCTACCAGGACCCGGAGGACCCGCGGCTGAAGTCGCAGCGCGTGGAGACGCTGGGCGGTCTCCGCGTCGCGATGATCCACAACCTCGGCTTCCCGGAGACGGATATCGACGTCGACCGCGACCTGATGTTCCCGGCGGGACACACCGTGCAGGCCGTGCTGACGAAGCGGTTCGGCGAGCCCGTGGACGTCGTCGTGTTCGGCGACACGCACGAGGAGGTCGCGGCGGAGCGGGAAGGGGTGCTGCTCGTGAACCCGGGCAGCCCCACGTACCCCGGCATCCGCCACCCGCTCGGCAGCCTCGGCACCGTCGCCGTCCTCCACATCGTCGAGGGCCGGGCGAGCGCCGAGATCGTGCGGCTGGTGGACGTCTGATGGGCGCGCGCTGATGGACTGGATCACGGACCGGGTCGCGATCGGCGCGATCGAGGACGCCATGGACGTGGCGGGCCTGCGCGCGGCCGGGATCACGGGCGTGCTCTGCCTCAACGGCTTCCCGCAGTCCCTCGGCTCCGTGGGGTTTGCGTGGGTGAACGCCACGCTCATCCACGGCCCCGGCAACTCGATCGACTAGGTCCGCGCGGCCGTCCAGAGCCTCGAGGCACTCGTGGCGGAGCACCGCGTGCTCGTCCACTGTGCCGAGGGACTGAGCCGGAGCGCGCTCGTGGTGGCGTGCTACCTGGCAGACCTCCACGGGATCGCGCTGGAGGAGGCGGTCGCGCACGTGAAGCGGTACCGCACGCGCGCCGAGATCGACCGGGCGCTCCTCGCGCTCGTGGAGGGCCACTGGCCCTCCGGTGAGCGCCCCCCGTAAGACTCCCGGCCTCGCGCCGTCATACCTCGTGAGGCTCGCTGCCGCCTCGAGGAGGATCGCCGTGCCCAACGCCCCGTCCGTCGCCCCGTCCACCGCCGCCCGCCTGCTTGCCGTCGGGGTCGTCCTGTTCCTCGGAGCGGCCTGCTCCGACCCGCGGACCGAGGCGCGGGGCAGCGCCACAGTCGCCGCCGGCCCCTCCGGGACGCGCGGCGGGAGCGCGGGCACCGCGGCGGCGACGCCGGTCACGCGCTACATCGGCAACACGGAAGGGCAGGGGGTACGCCTGCGGGCGGAGTGCCGTGACGATGCGGCACCCTCGGAGGTCGCGGGTACGCCCGGGCTGCCGGAGCGCGCCGAGGTCGTCGTGGACACCGTGGGCTCCGGCGCGTGCGCCGGCTGGACGCGGGTCCGCGGTGGGCCGCCGTCTCGTGGGTGCGGGACGGCTACCTGGTCGCGGCGCTGCCGGCGACGGGGGGAGGCGCGGCGGCCGCCGCCGTGACGGGCGTCGCGTCCTCCTCCAATCCACCGCCCACCACCGCCGGTGTCGTCGCCAACGCCACGCCACCGCCTTCGTCCTTCGCATTCACCGCGACCGGCGGGGCGCGCGTGACGCTGACCGAGATCGATGGCACGGCGACGCTGTGGGGTGGGCCCACGGGGTTCACGTACCTCGGGCTGCTCTCCAGCACGCCGCTCCCGGACTCCGTGTGCAATCCGACCGGCCGGTACGGGAGCGCGAGCGGGGCGGACAGCGTGCGCAATCCCTCGAGCGCCTACGGGAGCCTCGGCGCGGACACCAGCGCATACAGCCCGACGGCGACCACGCCGCCCGTGATCAAGTACAAGAACGCACCGATCGCGAAGTTGACGCGCGCCTCCACGGGCCGCGGTGCGCTGGACCCGGACGTGCTGCTCGCGGCGCTCTGCCGGTAGGGCGGGGCGTGACGCTCGGCTAGCGGAGGATGCCCGCGTCGTCGAGGCCGGCGATCTCCGCGTCATCCATGCCGAGGACGTCGCGCAGCACCTCGTGCGTGTGCTCACCGAGGGTGGGTGCGCGGCGCAGCGGGACGGGCTGGTGGCGCTGCATGTGTACCGGCACGCCGTACAGCGGCTCCGTACCCAGCACCGGGTGGTCGACGTCGACGTACGTGCCCCACTCGCGCAGCGAGGCGTCCAGGAAGCGGTCCGCCTGGTCGCGGCAGGCGGTCCCCGCGACGCCGAGCGCCTGCAGGTGCGCCTCGAGCGCGAAGCGATCCCAGCCGCGCGTCCAAGCATCGAGGTGGGCATCGAGGGCCGCGCGGTGCCGGCGGCGGGCGAAGCGGTCGGCGAACTCCGGGGTGTCCGCCCACTTGGGGCGCCCCATCGCCTCGCGCAGGGCATCCCACTCCGCCTCCGTCTCCACGACGATCGCGATCCAGCCCTCCGCGCCCTCTTCCGGGTCCGTGCAGCGGTAGATGCCGTACGGCGCGTACAGCGGGTGGTCGTTGGCGCGGACGAAGCCCGGGCGGTCGTTGAACTGCACGTCGAGCAGCCCGACCGGCTGGTGCGCCGCGAGCGCCTCCCACATCGACAGGTCGATGTACTCGCCCTGTCCGGTCGCGCGCCGCCGGTGCAGCGCCGCAAGCACGGCGGTGGCGGCGACCACGGCGACGTTCGGGTCGGCGACGGTGTGCGTGAAGCCCACCATCTCCTCGCGCCCCTCGGCGTCGGTGTAACCGGTGACGTATTCAAGGCCCACCAGCGCGTTCACGGTGCCGCCGTAGCCGCGCTTCTGCGTGTACGGGCCGGTCTGCCCCGCGATCGGCTGGCTCACCATGACGATGCGCGGGTTCACCTCGCGCAGTGCGTCGTAGTCCAGACCGGCCCGCTTCAGCGCGCCCGGCGTCATGTTCTCGATCACCACGTCCGCCGTGGCCACCAGCCGCCGCACGATCGCCCCGCCGTCCGGCTTCGTGATGTCGAGGGTGACGGATCGCTTCCCGCGGTTCACGTTGTGGAACATCGGGTTCTGCTCGGGGTCGGGGACGGCGCCGATGATCGGGCGGCCCTGTCGCGCGGGGTCGATGCGCTGCGACGACTCGATCTTGATGACGTCCGCGCCCCAGTCCGCCAGCACGTGCCCGGTGACGCCGCCGGCCCACACCCAGCCCATGTCCACCACGCGGATGTCCGACAGCAGCGTGCGCGGCATCAGATCACCCCCGCCTGCTGCAACGCGACGCGGTCACGCGCGCTCACGCCCAGGTGGTCGCCGAACACCTCGTCGTTGTGTTCGCCCAGCGTCGGCGCGGGCCGCCACGCGCCCAGCGGCTCGTTGCGGAAGTGGTAGGGTGGGCCGGGCATGTCCATCGCGCCGACGCCGGGCTGCTCGGCCGGCACGAAGAAGCCGCGCGCCCGCAGCTGCGGGTCCTGGAAGACATCGCGGTAGTCCTTCACCGGCGTGAAGGGGAGGCCGCCCGTGTAGAAGATGTCCTGCAGCTCGTTCTTGGTGCGCGCCTGGGGCTGGCCGCGCTGGCGCGGGTCCTGGCCGGCGCCAGCGTGCGCTGGATCAGCGCGTCCAACTCCTCGTAGTACTTCTGGTTCATCACCAGCCGGTTCTGGAAGCGCGCGTCCTTCGTCCACTCCGGGTTGCCGAGGATGTCGACGAAGCGCGTCCACTCGATCTTCTGCATCGCTATGAGGCGGATGTAACCGTCCGCGCAGGGCAGGATCGCGTAGGGGTACGGGTTGCCGGCGCTGCGACGGCCCTGCCGGATCGTGCGGCGGCCGCTGAACATCCACTGCAGCACGGCCATGCCGGTCTGGAACGTCATCCACGCGTTCGCGCCCGAGAGGTCGATCCACTCGCCGCGCGCCTCGGGCGGCTCGCCGGCCTCCTCCGCGCGGTCGCGCCCCGCGAGGGCGAGCATCACGCTCAGCCCGCCGACGACGCCGGTGAAGAAGTCCTCCTGGAAGTCGGGGGGCGGCAACGGCGGGCGGCCGGCCTCGCCGGTGGCGAGCACGAGCCCGCTCATCGCGGCCACGTTCAGCCCGTAGCCCCGATGCGCCGCGTACGGCCCGTCGTGCCCGAAGGGGGTGATCGACAGGTGGATGATCCCCGGGTTCACGCGTCGCACCTCGTCCGCCGCGAGGCCGAGGCGGGCGCTGTCCTGCGGGGCGACGTTCTCGACGAGCACGTCCGCGTCCGCGACGAGGCGCGAGAACAGCGCGCGGCCGGTCGCCGACTCCAGGTCGAGCGTGACGCCGCGCTTCTTCGCGTTCAGGTAGATGAACAGGCCGCTGT
>JAYQOZ010000157.1:0-5988 GCA_038145035.1 Gemmatimonadaceae bacterium
GCACCCGGTACCGCGGTGACTTCGAGGAACGCGTCAAGCAGGTGCTCGACCGGCTCGCGGGCGAGCCGGGCGCGATCATCTTCATCGACGAGATCCATACGCTGGTGGGGACCGGCGCGGCCTCCGGCGGCGCGATGGACGCGGGCAGCCTGCTCAAGCCCGCCCTGACGGGCGGCCGGCTCCGCTGCATCGGCTCCACCACGTTCCAGGATGCGAAGCAGTCGTTCGACCGGGACCGCGCGCTGTCCCGGCGTTTCCAGAAGATCGACGTCGTCGAACCCTCGGAGGAGGAGGCGGTGGCCATCCTGCGCGGCCTGCGCGCGCACTACGAGGCCCACCACGGCGTGCAGTTCAGCGACGAGGGGCTGGTGGCGGCCGTGCGCCTCTCGGCAAAGCACCTGCGCGAGCTGCACCTGCCCGACAAGGCCATCGACGTGATGGACGAGGCCGGTGCGGCCGAGAAGCTCAAGGCGCCGTCCGCGCGCGTGGCGGTGATCGGTCCGGCCGAGGTCGAGGCGGTGGTGGCGCGCATGGCGCGTGTGCCGGTCGAAGCGGTCTCGGCGGACGACCGCACGGCGCTGGCGACGCTGGATGCCGAGCTGGGCCGCGTGATCTTCGGCCAGGGCGAGGCCATCACGGAGGTCGTCTCCGCGATCCGCCTGGCCCGCTCCGGCCTGCGGGCCCCCGACCGGCCGATCGGGAGCTTCCTGTTCGCGGGCCCGACCGGCGTCGGCAAGACGGAGCTGGCGCGGCAGCTGGCCCGCATCCTCGGCGTGTCGTTCCTCCGGTACGACATGTCCGAGTACATGGAGAAGCACGCGGTCTCGCGCCTCATCGGCGCCCCGCCGGGCTATGTCGGGTTCGAGGAGGGTGGCCTGCTCATCGATGCGGTCCGCAAGACGCCGCACGCGGTGCTCCTGCTGGACGAGATCGAGAAGGCCCATCCGGACCTGTTCGGCCTGCTGCTGCAGGTGATGGACCACGCCGCGCTGACCGACGCCCACGGCCGCGAGGCGGACTTCCGCCATGTCATCCTGATCATGACGACCAATGCCGGCGCACGCGACCTGTCGGACCGCCGGCTCGGGTTTGCCGAGCCCGGCGAGGGCGCGTCGAGCCGGGGTGCGCTCGAGCGCACGTTCACGCCGGAGTTCCGCAACCGCCTCGACGCCGTCGTGCAGTTCCACCCGCTCGGTGCGGACGTCATCGCCCGCGTCGTCGACAAGCACCTGGAGGAGGTGCGTGCGCTGGTGGCCGCACGGGGCGTGACGCTGCAGGTCAGCGAGGCGGCGCGGGCGTGGCTGGCGGCCCGCGGGTTCGATCGGGCGTTCGGGGCCCGGCCGATGGGCCGTCTTGTGGACCGGGCCCTCAAGAAGCCGCTGTCCGAACTGCTGCTGTTCGGGTCGCTGGCCGGCGGTGGGCGCGCCGAGGTGGACGTCCGCGACGGCGAACTCTCGGTCACGGCCGGATAGCCCGATGTCTGTTGGCGATCTGCGGCGCGAGTACCGGGGCGCACCTCTCCTGGAGGCCGGCGCGGGGGACGATCCGTTCGCGCTGTTCGACCAGTGGTTTGCCGTGGCGTGCGAACAGGAGCCGGACCCGACCGCCATGTCCATGGCGACGGCGACCGCCGATGGGCGCCCGTCGGTCCGCATCGTGCTCCTCAAGGCGACGGATCCCCGCGGGTTCGTGTTCTTCACCAACTACGAGAGCCGCAAGGGCGCGGAACTGGCTGCGAATCCGCGTGGTGCCCTGCTGTTCTACTGGCGCCTGAGCGATCGGCAGGTTCGTGCCGAAGGCACTGTGGAGCAGGTCGCGGCCGCGGAGTCCGACGACTATTTCGCCACGCGCCCGCTGGCCAGCCGCGTCAGCGTGTACGCCTCGCGCCAGAGTCACGTGCTCGCGAGCCGTGACGAACTGGATCGCCTGAACGAGGAGGCCGCACGGCGCTTCGCGGACGGTCAGGTGCCGCGGCCGCCGTGGTGGGGTGGCTACCGGCTCGTGCCGGACGTGATCGAGTTCTGGCAGGGGCGGGAGGCCCGCCTGCACGACCGCCTGCGGTATCGGCGCAGGGACGGGGGCTGGCACCGCGAACGGCTGGCCCCCTGAAACGGCGACGCACCGACGACCGCCAGTCCCTCCGGCGCCGACCTCGCCCGCCTGCTCGGCCAGGGCGCCGCGGAGAGTACCGCCGCTGCCGCGCTGGGACGTCCGTGCCACGCGGGCATCCCGGCGGTGTCATGGTTCGCGCCCGACGACTCCTGTAGAGTATCGGCACGCATGGCTTCTTCGTCTGAGGTTTTCCCGGCCGCTGCGGCTCTCCTCGACCTGATTGACGACTTCGCGTTCGTCTACACCGTCGACGCCACGGGACTGCCGGCGCTCGAATGGAGCAACCGTTCCTTCGAGGCCTTCACGGGACGGACCGCGGAGGAGTGGCAGGGCCTCGGGGCGTGGTTCACCTTCATTCACCCCGACGATCGCTCCGCCGCCCTCGACGCGTTCGCGCGGGCGAATACCGGTACGCGCGTCGAGTTCGAGTGCCGGCTGCTGGATACGCCGGGCGGACGCTGGCAGCGGGCCATCCTCCAGCCGCAGCCGCCGTCCCCCGACGGCGTGGTCCGGGTGTGTGGCGTGACGCGCGACGTCTGCCACCTGCACGATGCCGACCCGGCCGCCCGCCTGCGGGCCCAGCAACTGCGTCAGGTGCTGGACGCGCTGCCGATTGCCGTGTGGTTCTTCGACCGGAATGGGCGGGTGCAGGACGTCAACGCGGCGGCCCGCCAGCTCTGGACGGGTGTGCGGCCTGACATTTCCGGCACAGACCCCGGGCTCTTCGAGCAGTTCAAGGTCCGCCGGCCCGGAACGCAGGAGCCGGTCCAGGCTGGCTTCAACGGGCTGACCGAGGCGCTGGAGCACGGCACGTCGACGGTCGATCGGGAGATCGAGATCGACCTGCCGGACGGTTCGCGCCACACCCTGCAGTGCTCGGTGTTCCCGATGCATGGCTCTGATGGCGCCATCAACGGCGCCCTGGCCGTGAGCGTCGACGTGACCAATGCCCGGCGCCTCGAAGCCCAGATTCGTCAGGGACAGCGGATGGAGTCGATCGGGCGCATGGCCGGCGGCATCGCCCACGACTTCAACAACCTGCTGACCGTCATCGTCGGGTGCGCCGAGCTGGCCCTGCAGTTCGGCAAGGGCGGCGCCAGCACGCCGGAGTGGGAGGAGACGCTGGCCGCGGCCCGGCGGGCCGCGGAGCTGACCCGCCAGTTGCTGGCCTTCTCGCGCCAGCAGCCGGTCGTCCCGCGCATCGTCGACCTGAACACCGTGGTGCAGCGGGTTGAGACCCTCCTGCGGCGCGTGATGGGGGAGGACGTGCAGCTGCGCGTCGAGGCCGCGCCGTCGACCCTTCCCGTGAACGTCGACCCGGGCCAGTTCGAGCAGATCCTGATCAACCTGGCGGCCAACGCCAGGGACGCGATGCCCGACGGGGGCACGGTCACGGTCGCCACGGCCCTGCACGTCGTGACGCCTGCCGAGGCCCGGCGTCACCCCGGCCTGACGCCCGGCCCCAAGGTCCGGCTGGAGGTCTCCGACACCGGGGTGGGCATTCCGGAGGAGATTCGCAGTCGCATCTTCG
Source organism: Gemmatimonadaceae bacterium (assembly GCA_038145035.1). Taxonomy (GTDB): domain Bacteria; phylum Gemmatimonadota; class Gemmatimonadetes; order Gemmatimonadales; family Gemmatimonadaceae; genus Pseudogemmatithrix. The sequence continues at coordinate 3,644 of JAYQOZ010000157.1, forward strand.
AGCCGTTCTTTACGACGAAGAGTCCCGGGAAGGGCACCGGACTCGGCCTGGCGATGTGCTACGGCACGGTGAAGCAGGCTGGCGGCTACATCGGCGTGCGGAGCGTGCCCGGCAGCGGGACGAGCTTCTGGATCTACCTGCCGGTGGTCGAAGGCGATGTGACGGACGTGCCGCAGGACGCGGTGACACGGTCTGAGGTCCCGGACGGCTCGGCGCGCATCCTCCTGGTGGAGGACGAACCGGCCGTCGCGGACCTGACGCGCCGGGCGCTGGAACTTGGCGGGTACTCGGTGGTGGTCGCCAGCAGTGGAGGGCAGGCGCTGCGGCTGCTTGCCGAACTCCGGGAGCCGGTGGACCTGCTGCTGACCGATGTGGTGATGCCGGACATGCGGGGCACCGCCCTGGCGACCCGCGTCAGGGCGCTGATGCCGGACCTGCCGGTCATGTTCGTGTCCGGGTATCCCGGATCGCTCGAGGAGGAGTTCAAGTCGGCGCGGCTGCTGCCGAAGCCGTTCAGGCCCGGCGACCTGCTCAGGGAGGTCGCCGAGGCCATCAAGGCCTAGCCGCCCCGCCGCTACTTGTGGTGGGCGGCCGCGCGCTCGGGGCCCGGGATGGCCATCAGCGCGGGTTCCTTCGTCCGATGGGCGGCCACGATGGCTTCCGCCCGCGCCACCGTTTCGGCGTCCCCCTGCCGGTAGATCGCGTTGGCTTCGATCAGGTCCTTCTGGCTCTCCGGCGTCGAGTCCGGCCCGTCATAGATGGCGGCGACGGGGCACGCCGGTACGCAGGCGCCGCAGTCGATGCACTCTTCCGGGTGGATGTAGAGCATGTTCGCGGTCTCGTACTCCGGCTCATCCTTCCGGGGATGGATACAGTCGACCGGACAGACGTCCACGCACGCGGAGTCCTTCGTATCAATACAGGGGTCGGTAATGATGAACGGCATCTCCTGAGCTTAATACAGGAGGGCGCCGGCGCGCGACGGTGGCGCCCCCGGGCGGGGGCCTACTCGCGGGCGCCGTTCTTCCGGAGCATGGCCTCGACCTTGGGTTCGGTGTGGAGCATGTTGGCCACCACCGTGCCCTGCGAGACGCGCAGCGGGGTCTCCCCCTTCTTGTTGCGGGCATGCAGTTCGGCGCCATGGTCGACCAGCCACTGGCCGACCCGCACCCAGCCATAGAACGCGACCGCATGCAGGGCCGTGTCCCCGCCGGCCTCGGCATGCCGTGGATCCATCCCCAGGCGGCGGCAGAGTTCGACGGCCTCGAGGGCCACGTCCTCGGTGACGCGGCTCTCCCCGGGTACGCGCCCGAAGCTGGCCGCGAACATGAGCGGGGTGGCGTTGTCGTCCGTGTTGATCGCCGGGTCCGCGCCCTTCGAGAGCAGCAGCTCCATCATCTCGACGTCAGCGGCCTGGGCGGCCAGCAGGAACGGCGTCCCACCGATGAGCTTGCGCATCCAGAGGTTCGTCCCGAACCGCGGGGGGTTCTTCGTCAGCCGTACGTTCGGGTCGGCGCCATGCGCGAGGAGCGCCGAGACCAGCTCGAGACGCCGGCCCCGGGGGACACCGACGAGGATGGCCCACTCGCCCTCGTCCCTGGTCGAGTAGTCGAAGGTCATCTGGCCCTCGAAGCGTCCGGCGGCCCAGTGGAGCGGGGTGTAGCCGGGGCCGATGAGGTTGGGGTTGGCACCCTTGTCGAGCAGGAACCGCGCGAAGTCGACGTTGCCGCGGACAACGGCCACGTGCAGCGCCGTCACCCCGTCCCTGGCCGTGTCGTCGAGCCGCGCCCCCGCGGAGAGGAGCAGCCCGCCAAGGTCGGCCAGGCCGGTCCGTGCCGCGAACATCAGGGCCGTGAAGCCGCTGGCGGAGGCGGCGTTCACGTCCGCGCCACCCTCCAGCAGCGCACGGGTTGCCGCACCCTGTCCGGCGGCCACCGCCCACATCAGCGCCGTCTGGCCCTTCACGCCTTCGGTGGCGTCCACCCGGGCACCATGCCCGAGCAGGGCGGCGATCGTCCCGGCCCGGCCCGCGCGCCCGGCCGTCATCAGGGGCGTCTCGCCCGAGGGCAGCGCGAGGTCCGCGTCCGCCCCGGCCGCCAGGAGCGCCTCCACGAGGGCCGGCGAGGCCTGGGACGCGGCCAGCAGCAGGGGGGTCATGCCGTAGTCGTTGCGCGGATCCAGTGTCGCACCGGCCCGGAGCAGCGTCTCGGTGAGTGGCAGGTCGTCGCGGAACGCGGCCCAGTGCAGCGCCGTGGAGCCGTCGCGTCGCGGGGTGTTGACGTCGACCTTCTCTGCCAGCAGCCCCACAACCGCGGCCCGATCCTGCCGCCGGGCCGCCTCCACGA
>JAYQOZ010000158.1:0-5975 GCA_038145035.1 Gemmatimonadaceae bacterium
CGCCGTCGCGAGGTAGGGCGTTGCCCGCTGCGTGTCGGCCGATGGGTTCTCCGGCTTCGGGGCGAGCCGATCGATTTCGTCGACACGTGCAGCGGCACGCGCCGTCTCCGCCGCGCCCCAGCTCCGGGCACCGCGAATCAGGATCTTGGCGTCGTCCACGGCCGCGATGGCCACGCCGCGGGTCTCGGTGTTCCAGGCGAGTCCCCCCTCGTGCACCTGCTTGGCGAGGCGTTCCATCGCAGTGGCCAGGGCGGCAACGCCATCGACCTTGGCCATCGTCGCGCTGCCGCGGAGGGCCCGCAGCGCACGGGCGAAGGCATCGGGCGGCGGCGGGGCGTCGGACGCCTTCGAGACTAGCGTGTCGAGCTGCTCGACGTATTCGCTGGCTTCGAGGGTGAAGAAATCGAGCAGTCCGCCGGTCATCGGGTCTCCGTCAAGGGCGCGCTAAGGTTCGCCCACGGACGGGTCGGGGTCAACGGGCCGCCCGGCGTGCCAGATCCATGGCGGCACGCATGGCCCGCACGGCCTCCGCGAGGCCAACGAACACGGCGTGGCCGACGATTGCGTGCCCGATGTTCAGTTCCTCGCACTCAGGGATGGCCGCGACCGGCCCGACGTTGTCCAGCGTGAGCCCGTGCCCGGCGTGCACCGCGAGGCCGCGCGCGGCCGCGTCCCGCGCGGCAGTCCGCAGCGCCTCGAGATGTGCCGGGACCTCGGGCGCGTGGCAGTAGCGCCCCGTGTGCAGCTCGACAGCGGGCACGGCCAGTGCCGCCGCGCGCGCGACCTGCCGCGGATCAGGGTCAATGAAGAGCGACGTGCGGATGCCCGCCCCGCGCAGCGCAGCGATGCAGGTCTCGAGCCGCGCCGGGTCGGCGAAGCAATCGAGCCCTCCCTCGGTCGTGATTTCCTCGCGCTTCTCGGGGACCAGCGTGACCTGGTGCGGCCGCAGCCGCGTGGCGATGGCGGTCATCTCGGTGGTCGCGGCCATTTCGAGATTCAGCGGCGTACGGACGGTTCCTGCCAGCGCCTCGACGTCGGCGTCCTGGATGTGGCGGCGGTCCTCCCGGAGGTGGACGGTGATGCCGTCGGCGCCCGCGTCCTCACAAATCTTCGCGGCGGCAACGGGGTCGGGATAACTCGCGCGCCGTGCCTGACGCAACGTCGCGACGTGATCGATGTTGATGTAGAGCCGCTGCGCGGGCATCTTTGCGGACATTCCTATTTTCCTTCGCGAGGAGCAGACGTGAGACGCGTAATGCCGTGGGCTGGGCTACTGCTGGTGCTCGTCGTCATTGGTTGCCGTCGACCGACGGGTGGTGGCGAGGCCGGGGCCCGGACGGCGGAGGAGGCGGTGGTGCAGTTCCTCGATGCCGCGCGGGCTCGCGATCTCGACCAGATGTCGGCGGTCTGGGGTAACGCCTCGACGCCGGTACGAGACCAGGTGAGCCGGCAGGAGCTGGAGCAGCGCCTGCTCATCATGATCTGTGTCCTGCGCCATGACGAATCTCGCATCGGCGTGCCTGCGCCGGGAGAGGCCGGACGCCAGGTCTACCGGGTGGAACTGAAGCAAGGGGACAAGGTGGCGACCACGCCGTTCACGACGGTGCGCAACGCCAAGCTGGACAAGTGGTTCGTCGAGGAATTCGACCTGCGTCCCGTCCGCGAATTCTGCCGGAGCGGTGAGACCCAGCGGCCGGAGGGCTTTTCGCCCGATTAGTATTCACTGAGTTCGACGAGGACACCATGCGTGCCGCGCGGATGCAGGAAGGCGATGCGCTTTCCCTCCGCCCCGATGCGCGGGACCTCGTCGATCAGCGGGACGCCGTGGGCCTTGCAGCGCGCCAGCGTGCCGTCGAGGTCATCCACGGCAAAGCAGATGTGATGGATGCCGGGTCCTCGCCTGGACAGGAACTTCCCGATGGGGGACTCGGATTCATCGGGCTGGAGCAGTTCGATCAGTGACTCCCCGGCCTGCAGGCCCACGATGGTGGCGCCGTCGGCGTCATCGAGCGGGACCTCGGGCAGGTTGAGGATGTCACGATAGAAGGGCAGGATCGCCTCGAGCTGTTCGACGGCGATGCCGAGATGGGCGATGCGGGTGCCGCGAGGCGAGGCAGGAGACATATCCAGGGCGGGCCGGGGCAGGATGGCTCGGAACGACGGAAACGTAATCGTGAGGCGCGGCGGTGTGGCACCGGGCGCCGGCAACAGTCAACAGAGGACGACCGATGTCGAAGACCATGGCAGTGACCGATGAATCGTTCGCCAGCGAGGTGGAGCAGCACCAGGGCCTCGCGGTGGTGGACTTCTGGGCGACCTGGTGCGGCCCCTGCCGCATGATCGCGCCGATCCTGGAGCAGCTCAGCGAGGAGTTCGATGGGCGCGTGAAGGTGACCAAGCTGGACGTGGACGCGAACCAGAAGACGGCGATGCGCTTCCAGGTCCGCTCGATCCCCACGCTCCTGTTCTTCAAGGACGGGAAGCTGGTGGACCAGGTGATCGGGGCGGTGCCGAAGCCGGCGCTGGCCGCCAAGTTCGAGCAGCACGCCGCCTGACACAGTAACTTCGGAGGGCGATGCCGGGAATCCGCGACGCCATCCGTTACCCCGCCAAGCGAGTCCTCCTCCAACGGACGCGCTTGGCGTATGTACATCTGCGCAATCTGCTCTCGGACGCCAAGCGCGACCGCGCGGCCCGCGTGTCGGGCTACGTGGCGGTCTGGATGCCCGAGGAGCTGCTCATCCTCTATCTGGAGGAGGGCGAGGTCGTGAACGCCACCAGCAGCGCCGACGGCTTCGCCTTCACGCCGGTCGCCATCAGGGACGCCATCGGCCGCGTGCCGACCGCCGCCGAGTACGGGAGCATCTGCTTCCATGAGGCGGACAACGAGCAGCTCGACCTGATGTTCGCCTGCCAGACCACCGAGCCGCTGCCCTGGCCACGCGAGCTCGATGCCACCTCGGTGGATGCCATCCTCGCGTTCCTGCACGGCACGATGCACGACGGTGCCGTCGAGTTGATGGTGGACGGGACGGTGAACTTCGTCCCGGTGGTCGGCGGCCAGCCCGCGCGCGGCTACTTCGTGGATCCGCGTCCGGGAGACCCGCTGGGCCTGATGCGCGGCATCCTGAATGGCGGCGCGCACGCGGCGCCGCCGGAACTGCGGCTCTGGCCGGCTCCGGACGCCCTGCCAGCACAGGCGTCCCCCGCGCTGATCCAGGCCTACCGCGAGCTGATGGGCGCGCTCACCGCGCGCCTGCGCGAGGCCGGCAAGGAACACGCGGATGGCGTCTCGGAGGGCGCGCGCCGATCGCTGATGCCCCGGTACCCGACACTCGAGCGTTTCTCGCCCGTCCTCGAGCGCATCAAGGATCCGGTGGCGGACGCCGAAACGCTGACCAAGGCGATTGCCGCGTGGGTCGCGGACATCCTCTTTGCCGCGGCCCCCGACGACATCACGCCGGAGGATCTCCTGCGCGAGCTGACCGCGTCGCGGCGACACGTCTTCCACTCGGCGGGCCTCTATGATGCCCTGCCGTGGAAGGTGAAGTGGTGAGCGCGCCGCTCACCGACGCCCCGGGCACCCTGTACGTCGTCAGCACACCGATCGGGAATCTCGGGGACCTGAGCCCTCGCGCGGTGGACACGCTGCGTGCCGTGGCCGCCATCCTGGCCGAGGACACACGGCACTCCCGCCTGCTCTGCGACCGGTTTGAGATCCGGACACCGCTCATCGCCTATCATGAGCACAACGAGGCGGAGGCCGCGCCCGGGTTCGTGGCGCGCATGGTGGCCGGGGAGTCGCTGGCGCTGATCAGCGATGCCGGCACGCCCCTGGTCTCGGACCCCGGCGCCAGGCTCGTCCGCGCCGCCATCGACGCCGGCGTTCCAGTGTCGCCCGTTCCCGGCCCGTCGGCCCTGCTCGCGGCCTTGGTGGGATCCGGGCTCGTGGCGGACCAGTTCACGTTCCTTGGCTTCCTGCCGCGGAAGGGCGGCGAACGTGCGGAGCGTCTGGACCAGATTCGGCAGGCCCGGCACGCTATGGTGCTCTACGAGGCGCCGCCGCGTGTCGCGCGTACGCTGGCCGAGCTGTCCGGGCTCGGCGCGGGTGATCGGCACACGGTGGTGGCCCGCGAGCTGACCAAGCAGTACGAGGAGTTTCGGCGCGGAACGGTCTCGGAGCTGGCTGCGTACTACGGGGAGCACGAACCCCGGGGAGAGGTAGTGATCGTCATCGAAGGAGCCGCGGCCACGCCGCCGGATGAAGCGGCGCTGCGCAGGCAGGCCGCCGCGTGGCGTGCCGAGGGCCTGGCCGCGCGCGACATCCAGCGCCGCCTGCAGGGCGCAGGTGCGCCGCGCAATCTCGCCTACCGTCTCGCCCACGAACCCTGACCGTGCGCCGTCTCCACGTCCCCCTGCTTGGACTCGCGGCGGTGCTTACGGCCGCCGCGGGCAGCAACCGACCCGCTGCATCGCTGGGCCCGCGGCTGACGGTGGCACGGCTCCAGTACGAGGGTGATGACTGGTACGCGAATCCCTCGAGCCTGCCGAATCTCATCCGCGCCATTCGCGATCGGACGACGCTGCAGGTGGAGCCCGAGGAAGTGCGGCTCACGCTGCTCGATGAGCGGCTCTGGGATCACCCCTTCCTGCACATCACCGGCCACGGCAACATCCGGCTCAGCGACGCCGAGGTGCAGCGCCTACGGGAGTACCTGCTGCGCGGCGGCTTTCTGCATGCCGACGACAACTACGGTCTCGACGAGCACTTCAGGCGCGAGATTGCCCGCGTGTTTCCCGACCGGCCGCTGATCGACGTGCCCCTCGACCACCCGATCTACCGCATCGTGTATCCGTTCCCCCAGGGCATTCCCAAGGTGCACGAGCACGACGGCAAGGCGCCGCGCGGCTATGGCATCTTCATCGGCGATCGCCTCGCGGTCTACTACTCGTACGAGGCGGACCTCGGGAACGGCTGGGAGGATGTGGGCACGTATCCCTCCGATCCGCCCGCGGTGCACGAGCAGGCGCTGCGCATGGGCGTGAACCTCTTCGTGTACGCGGTGACCAGCGGAGTGGCGCGATGAGCGGCGGGCAGGACGCGGCGCGCGGGACCTCGCGATGAGCGTGCTCGCCGTGATTCGCCGCGAGGCCCAGCGGCTGCGCCGCCTTGGCTTCGTGCCGCGCACGCTGTTGCCGGTGGCGCTGGTGCTCGGCGTCCTCAGTCTCGCGGCCGGCTGGCTGGACCAGGGCCGCTGGCTGTCGCTGCCGCCGTTCCTGCCTGTCGCCGCGTGGGTCTTCGCGGTGGGCAGCGCAGGCGCCTTCGGCGTCTTCCTCGCACGGCGCCTCGGCCGACGCGCTGCGCCGGCGTCCGTCGCCGAGGCCATCGAGCAGGAACAGGGGCTGCGCCGCGGCGCACTCACCGGCCTGCTGGAAGTCGCGGACAGTGGCGTGTTCGCCGAGTTCGCGGCGGATACCCTCGGCCACCGGCTGCGGCACGCCGAACGTCGTCCCGCCCCGCGACTGCGCGGGCGCATCCTGCGTGCCACGCTGTTCTCGCTGCTGGGATTCAGCCAGGTGCTGGCGCTGGCCTCGACGTCCTGGGCGCGTCGGCCGGATGGCTGGCAGGCGCTGTTGCATCCGCTCGATGCCTGGCGCGGGGCGCTGGTGGCGCCGCTCCGCATCGTGGACGCGCCGTCACGTGCCATGCGTGGCGCCGCGGTGGAACTCGCCGTCGAAGCGCCGGGTCGGACACTGGTACAGCTGCGGTGGCGCGCCACCGGCGGTGGATGGCAGCAGGACATGGCGGTGGTGGATTCCACCGGCCGTGCCTCGCTGCGCATTCCGGCGGCGGAGGCAGACCTGGTAGTCCTCGCCAGCGACGGTCGCGCGGGGCGCGATTCGATTGTAATCCGCGTCGTGGACCGGCCCTTCCTCGGCGACGTGATCGTGACGGCACGGTATCCGTCCTACCT
>JAYQOZ010000159.1:0-5967 GCA_038145035.1 Gemmatimonadaceae bacterium
GTTCAGCGCGGTCGCCGATGCCGCGGCCGGCCAGGAGTTCTTCCTCGGGTTCTCGCAGGTGATCCTCGCGATGATCCGGGCGCCCAAGTTCGTCCTGACGCGCATCCAGGGTCGTGCCGCCGGCGGCGCGCTGGGCGTGATCGCCGCGAGCGACTATTCCGTCGCCGTGGCGGGCGCGGACGCCAAGCTCAGCGAGCTCGCGGTGGGCATCGGACCGTTTGTGGTCGGCGTCGTGCTCGAGCGGAAGCGTGGCCTCGCGCCCTGCCAGTGCCGCGGTGGGCACGCCGACTGGCACGACGCGGCCTGGTGCGAGCGCCACGGGCGCTACGCAGAGGGCGTGCCCGACATCGCCGCGCTGGATGCCGCCGTCGAGGCCCACGCCCGGCGTCTCGCCGACGCGAACCCCGAGGCGATGGCGGAGATGAAGCGCATCTTCTGGAGTGGCACCGAGGACTGGGAAGCCCGGATGACGGAGCGGGCGGGCATGAGCGGCCGCATGGTGCTCTCCGACTTCACGCGGGCGGCGCTGGAGCGCTTCCGCGGCCATTGACGGTCGCTGCGGCAAGTCGAGGCGCGAGGCGAAGGCGCGCCGGCTCCCCTCGCCGGCGCCGATCGCCGCGCCCGTACGCTCAGGCGTACAGGGCCGTCACGGCCTCCTCGAAGGTCTCGCGGTGCCCGCCGGCGATGATACGCGCCGTCGCCTCGTAGCCGGCGACCTCCAGACGCGCCGCGGCGTCAAGCACCGTGTGGACGTCGAAGCGAATGCCTTCCAGCGTCGCGAGATATTCCTCGACCGCGGTGAGATAGCCCATCATCCCCCCGAGCTCCGTGGGCGCGTACACCTTCCTCGCATCGCGCAGCGCGGCCGTTCCCGCGACATGGTCCGCCATCACGAGATTTTCGCTGCCACAGATCACGCGCAGCGCGGCGTTGGCTTGACAGGCCAGGATGGCCGCGGGGCCTAGCGTCCCCCCATTGGCATTGACCACCAGCTGTGTCGTATAAACAAAACCGCGCCCGGCCTTCTCCTCTGGCCCCCAGGTGGGAATCCCCATCGCCTCAATCTCGGCCCGACGCGGCTCCCGCGCCTCGCAGGCGAGCAACTGCACGCCACGATGCTCGCGCAGGCGCTCGATGATGTGCATGCCGATATTGCCGCAGCCGATGAGCCCGATGCGGGACTGCTCCAGCGACAGCCCGAAGGCGCGCATCATGCCCCGCAGGACCTGATAGTTGCCCTCACCGGTGGGGATGGACGTGTCCGCCACCACGCTGCCGGCGAAGCGCGCGTGCAGGAACTCGAGGGAGCCCGTCCCGTCGGAGAGCCGGCCGTGGCCCAGGTCCTGGCCCGTCGTGATGTGGATGCCGGCGTGCCGCTCGCAGTCATTCAGGCACTCGGCGGCCCAGGTCAGCAGCTCGACGTCCCGCGGATTGCCCACCCGCGCCTCGTCCGTCGGCAGGAGCACGCACTTGCCGCCGACCACCCGCGTAAGGTCCCGGATGGCGAGCGGCCCGCCCACGCCGATCACCCGCGACCAATGGACCTTTTCCTCCATGCCCATGGCAAGCGCGATGGCCTCGTGTTCGGGCGAGAAGCCAGGGCTCGTGGTGCGCCCAAGCGGCGCAATCCGGAAGCCGCCCAGGGAGAGCTTGCCCGAACCCGGTGGCGCGTGGGTGGCGACGGCGAGCACCCACGGCTCCCGCGGGTGTGCGTATCGGTAGACCCAGACGTTGGCGGAGCGCGTGGCGGCGAGCTCCGGGACAAGCCGGCCGCAGTCTTCAGGCGTGAGCGTGGTCCGTTGCACCCCGAAACATACGTGCCCCGCCGCCACACGAAAGCCTTCTCGCAGTCGACGCCACCGCGACTGGCAGGCGGTGCGCGCGTTGGCGTTGACACGGTCCGGCCAAGGGACAACGTTCCGGAGATGAAGCCTCAGCGCCCGTCACACCGCCTGTCGGTGCCGCCCCGAGCCCCGAACGCAATCCGCCCGACCGGCGGAAGGCCGACATCCCGGCGCTGGGCGCTGCGCGTTGCCGTGGCACGAATGGCGGCAGTGGCGGCGATCCCCCTCGGCCTGTCGGCCCAGCAGTCCGCGGACGTGGCGGCCGGCACCCCGACGCCTCCGCTGGCAAGCTTCGACACCGCCTGGGCCTCCATTGCCCGCACCTACTACGACACGATCCTGGTGCGCGGCCGCTGGCAGCTGGCGCACGATTCCATTCGCGCGTCACTCGGGAGCTCACCGAGCATCGAGCAGGTGCGTGTGGCCATCCGCGCGCTCAGTGCCATCCCGGGTGAGTCGCATTTCGCACTCATTCCGTCGGACGCGGTGCCACCGGCAGGCGCCGCAGCAAGCTCAGCACGGCTCGGCACGGTGGGCCTCGAGTTCCGTCCCATCGGCGACACGTTGCTGATCTGGCACGTGGCCGCGGGCTCCTCTGCCGAGGCAGCGGGGCTGCGTCCGGGCGACATCGTCACGCACGTGGACACGCTTTCGCTGGCCGCGCTCGCCGAACGCCTGGCGCGTGCCCTCCCCGAGGATGCGTCGATGGGGCAGATGCTCCTCGCGCGGACGGCAACCGCGATGGGGCGCCGTGCCATCGGCGACACCGCGATCTACGGAATTGTGGACGCGCGAGGCCGGGCGCGGCGCGTGGAACTCGTGCACCAGGCGGCCACCGGTACCATCACGCGCTTCGGCAACCTGCCGCCGCAGGTGTTGCAGACGTCGAGGGCGACCGTCAGCGTCGGTCCGTGGTGGCGCCGTCGCGAGGTGCCCGTGATCCAGTGGTCCGCGTGGTTTCCCGCCATCTCGCCGCGCATCGACGAGCTGCTCTTCGCTGCACGCGAGGCACCCGGCGTCATCATCGACCTCCGCGGCAACCCCGGCGGCGTGGTCGGCATGATCAGTGGCGTCGCCGGACACTTTTCGGACTCCTCCTGGAACCTCGGGACGATGTACGGCCGCGGTTCCACGCTCTTCCTGCGGACGAATCCCCGGGTCGTGGACGGCAGCGGCGCGCGGCGCGGCGTCATCACGGCGCCGGTCGCCATCCTGGTCGACGGGTTCACGGCGAGCGCCTCCGAGTTCTTCGCCTCCGGCATGCAGGCCCTTGGCCGCGCCCGCGTCTTCGGCGAGCCCTCGGCGGGCATGGCGCTTCCCGCCCTCATGCTGCGGCTCCCCGACGGGGACGTCCTCATGCATCCGATCGCCAATCATGAGGATGCGAACGGGCGCCGGGTGGAAGGGGTAGGAGTCATCCCCGATACGCCCGCCCCGCTGACGCGCCCTGCGCTGCTGCGGGGCGAGGACCCCGCTCTGGATGCCGCCCGCCGCTGGCTCGCACGACAGCTGCGCTAGTCCCTACCTTTCCCTCTGCGATTTCTTTCCCCCCTTGAGGCTCCGATGATGCGACTGTTCCGCCGTTCCCTGTCCGCCTTCACGCTGGTCGCCGTCGCCGGCAGCTCGCTCGCCGCCCAGTCCCCCGCGGAGATCCTCGCCCGCTTCACCAAGGCCGTCGACCCCAGCGGTAAGCTGGCCAGCATCGAGGGCATGAAGTCCAGCGTGACCATGGAGATTCCCGCCGCCGGCATCTCGGCCACCATCACGGCGGTACAGCGTCGCCCGAACCAGATGTCGGTCACCATCGAGATCCCGGGACTCGGCCAGATGCGCCAGGGCTTCGACGGCACCACCGCGTGGTCCAGTGACCCGATGCAGGGCCCGCGCCTGATCACCGGCGCCGAGGCGAGCGCGCTGCAGGACGGCGCCTCGTTCGAGGCGATGGCGCGCACGCCCAGCCAGTTCTCGGCGATGGAGGCGGCGGGTGACGTCGAGGTGGACGGCGACAAGGCCACCTGCCTACGACTCACCTGGAAGTCGGGCCGCATCACCACCGAGTGCTTCTCCAACGCGTCGGGCCTCCTGGTTGAGACGCGGATGACGCAGCAGTCGCAGATGGGTGAGGTGGAGGCCATCTCGCGGCCGACCGACTACCGCGACGTCGGTGGCATCAGGGTGCCGCACAAGGTGACGCAGAGCGCAATGGGCATGCAGCAGGTGCTGACCACGACCTCGGTCGAGTTCGGACCGCAGGCGGCGTCGCTGTTCGAGCTGCCGCCGGAGATCAAGGCGCTGAAGGACAAGTAGTCCTGGGAGCCACGGCAACGGCGCACCGGAACGTCACCTGAGGGCGGAGGCATGACCGTCTCCGGTGCTCGCCGCGTGCCTCGCTGGATCGTGGTCATCGCGATGTGCAAGCTGGGCGCCGCGCTGCTCGCGGTACTCTGGCTGCTCCGCGACCCCGCACCGTACTTCGAACGACGCCAGGGGCGTCTCATCGCCGTCGATGCGCGCGTCGCCGTGCAGGACGATGCCACGAGTGAGCAGACGGTACAGCTGCGCAGCAGCGGCGGGCTCGACATCGAGCTGGCCATCCGCCGCCCGGCCGCCGTCGAACCGTCTCCGATCCGCCGGCCGCTCTTCCTGATCCTGGGCGGGCACGAGCGCGGCAAGGGGGCCGGCGCGCTGATCGGCGATACCCGCGGCGCGGTCTTTGCCTCGCTGGAGTATCCGTTCACGGGCAATCATCGCGCGAAGGGCATCGCTGTCGTCGCCGAGGTGCCTGCCATACGGAACGCGCTCTACGATACGCCGCCGGCTGTCGGCCTCGCCCTTGACTACCTCCTCTCGCGTCCGGACGTGGACCCGACGCGAGTCGAACTAGTTGGCGCCAGCTTCGGCGCACCGTTCGCGACCATCGCGGCCGCCCGCGACCGGCGGGTGACGCGGCTCTGGCTCGCGCACGGCGGCGGCGACACCAGGCGGATGATCGCACGCGGGCTCGAACGCGATGTGCCGATGGCCCTGCTCCGCGTGCCGCTCTCCTACCTCGCGAACATCCTCGCCTCCGGGCCCCGCTTCACGCCCGAGAAGTGGATTGCCGATGTGTCGCCACGACCGGTGGTGATGCTGAATGCCACGGAAGACGAGAAGATCCCGCGCGAGTCGGTCGATCTCCTCTTCGCCTCCGCGCGCGAGCCCAAGGAGCTGGTGTGGCTCCCCGGAAAGCATGTGCAGGGCAACCGGCCCGACGCGCTCCGGCAGTTGGTCGACGCGGTGGTGGATCGCGCGGGGCTTCCCTCCGCCGGACCGCGCTAGGGCTGCGTCACGCCGCCCCAGAAGAGGTCGGGCAACTGGATGGCGCTGGTCGTGCGCAGATAACGACCGCTCGGCGTGGCGGGCGTGACCGGGGTTGCCACGTTGAGGACGCCCGGCGTCGGCGTCCCGTCATTCAGGGGGTTGACCTGCAGGTAGTACCCGGTGCGCGGCGCGGTCGAGAACGACACGCCCCGGGTCATCGTGACCAGTTGCCCGGCGTTCAGGTTGATGTAGAACTGCGTGGCCGCCGGATCCATGTTCCGGAAGGTGATCGTCTGGAACGCGACCCGGACCCGCCGCCCATGTCCTCCACGACGCCGGCACATGCGTCCGTCTGCAACTGCAGGCCGCGGAGTGAACAGACTGCCGGGACGACCTCAGCGCCGGGTAGGCCACGGCGGACCGAGATCGCGCCGAGTCACCGCAGCCATCCCGCGATAGGCGAAGCGCTGCACGCGCTTCCCCTCGTAGGTCTCGGTCGTGAAGATGTTGCCCTTTGAGTCGGTCGCAATCGAGTGCACGGCGAAGAACTGCCCCGGCTGTCGCCCGCCTCCTCCGAAGCTCGTGAGCACGGTCAGCGTCTTCCGCTCCATGACGTAGACCTTCTCGTTCTTGCCGTCGGCGAGGTACAGATAGCGCTGCTCGGGGTCCCGCGAGAATGCGATGTCCCAGACGGCCCCGTCACCCAGGGTGCGCGGCGCGATGCGCACCTCGTTCACGAACTCGCCGTTGCGGCGGAACACCTGGATGCGGTTGTTCTGCCGGTCACAGACGTAGAGCAGCCCGTCAAGCGAGGGCTCGGCGC
>JAYQOZ010000160.1:0-5805 GCA_038145035.1 Gemmatimonadaceae bacterium
GTAGAACACCACCCGGCCGTGCCGGGTGACGCCGAAGTTCTTGAGGAGCAGGTCGCCAGGAAAGATGTTCGTGGCCGCCAGGTCCCGCACGGCGGCCCCGTAGTCAAGCACGGCCCGCCGGGCGTCCTCCGGCGGGGCGGTGCGCAGGAAGACGTCCAGCGGGGTGACGCGGCGTTCCGTGTAGACGTGGCGCACGACGACGGTGTCCGGCCGGACCTCGACGGACTGGGTGGCCTGCGCCGCCAGTTCCTCAAGGAGCCCTTCCGCGAAGCGCCGGCGCTCGAACTCCAGGAAGCGGAACTCCTGCGCATCCACCAGGCGGCCGGCGCGGTCGTGCTCGAAGACCAGCTGGTACTTGCCCATCACCTGCTCGCGGCTGACCGTCTTGGGGTACGCGAAGTGGTCGCGCAGCACCTTGAACACCTGCTCGGCCGAGGCCATGCCGAACACGATCATCACCATGCCGCGGGCACCCGGCACAAAGTCGAACACCTCCGACGTCTCGCGCTGCAGCCGCAGGAGGCCACGGTAGAACTCCGTCTTGGCGCGCTTGTGGTGCCCGATGGCGATGTACAGGTCGGCGACGGGCTTGTTCGGCAGCAGCTGGCGCAGGAAGGCGACCAGTGCCCGGGGCGATTCCGCGTCCACCGCGAAGTAGGACCGGGTGTAGCTGAAGACGACGCTGACGTCGTCCTCGGTCAGCAGCACGGCGTCAACCGTGATGCCGGTGTCGTCGTCATCGTTGAGCAGCGCCAGGACGAGTGGCGTGTAGGCCCCGCCGTCATGGACGAGGCGGCCGACCAGATACGCGCCCTTGTTGCGGAAGAACACGGAGCTGATCATCTCGGCGCCGCGCAGGCCGCCCACGTCGACCATGCCGGACAGGCGCTCGGCGATGAGGGTGCAGTCGCGGTCGAGGTCCTCCCACGGGGCGGTGAAGGCCGCCAGTTCGAGGACCCGGCGCGCCAGGTCCTCAAGGCGGCCCTCGAAGGGGATGTGGCAGGTGACCCCGCCGGTGGCGCCCGGCCCGGACACGCCGTGCAGGAGTTCGAGACCGGGATCCACGCCGACGGTGCCGAACAGGCGCCGGGCCGCAGAGCTGAAGAAGGTAAAGGCCAGTTCGGCGTCACCGCGGCCCTCCACCAGGCGGAGGAAGGCGGCCTTCACGTCCATCCACGCCGCCCGCGCGGCACCGAAGGGCCCGAGCAGCGTCCCCAGGGTCTCCACCGTCCGCGCCACGTACTCCTCGTAGAGCGCGAGGCGCGCCACGGTGTCCTGCTGGGCGAGCCGCCACTCGCGCCCCTCGAACCGCTGACGGGCGCGCCGGGTCACGGCCACGAACGCCTCTCGTCCGCTGGCAAACCCCTCGAAGATCGCCCGCGCGCCGGCGTCGCCCAACGGGGACGACGCGCCGGCGGCAGGCATGGCCATGACTAGAGCACCTCGGCCGAGGGCCGCGCCGGCCGGTTGGACGTCCGCAGGGGGATGTCGACGATCAGCAACGCGAAGGCCACGCCGGCCGCGGCCAGGATGGCGCCGTAGGTGAATACATCGTGCAGCGACGCCGTGAGGCCGTGCCGGACCGCCTCGAACACCGGCGCCATCCGCTCCAGGACGCCGGGTCCGGCCGCCTGCAGGCGCTCGGGCAGGTGGGGGTCCATCATCACCTGCGGATTCTCGAAGGCCTGCAGCACCTGCGGCGGCACGGCGGCCGCCGTGTCAGCCGGGAGGGCGGCGTGAAACGCCGGGGAGAAGCGGTTCGCGAGCACCGCGCCGAACACCGCCGTGCCCAGCGCCCCGCCGATCGACCGGAGGAACTGGAGCGACGAGGTGATGACGCCGACGCTGCCCGGATCGGTGGCGTTCTGTACCGCCAGCGTGAACACCGGCATCGTCATGCCCAGGCCGAGCCCCATGACCACCATGTTACGCAGGACGGTGGTATAGCCGGTCTGCTCGTGCATCAACGCCATCAGCACCATGCCCACCGCCGTGACGGTCACCCCGGTCACCGCAATCGCGCGGTACCGGCCCAGCCGGGTAATCACCTGGCCCGACACGATACTGGCGCCGATCAGGGAGAACATCATCGGCGTGACGACGGCGCCGCTCTCCGTGGCGGACCGGCCCACGACCCCCTGGATGAAGAGGGGGATGAAGAGCGTCGTCCCGAACATCGCCACCGAGGTCACGGTGGCCGCCGCCGCACACGTCCACACCACGCGGGGCCGGAACAGCGCCGGCGGCATCAGCGCGTCCGGCGTCCGCGTCTGGAAGTACAGGAACAGGGCCGTGACCGACCCTCCGGCGGCGAGGAGCACCAGGATCGGCGCGGAGTCCCACGGGTAGTCGCGCCCCCCCCAGGACAGCGCCAGCAGCAGCGGCACGATCCCGGTGACCAGGGTCACCGCACCGCGCCAGTCGATCGGCGGCCGCTGGGCCCTGGGCCGCGCCAGATTGGGGAAGTAGCGATAGAGCACCCCGAACGCGAGAATCCCGACCGGGATATTGACGTAGAAGCACCACCGCCAGCCCGGCCCGTCGGTCAGGAGCCCGCCGATGGCCGGTCCGACCACGCTGGCCAACCCGAAGACCGACCCCATCACGCCGCTGATGCGGCCGCGCTGCGCCGGCGGGTAGAGATCCGCGATGGTCGTGAAGGCCGTGGCCTGGGAGAACCCGGCGCCGATGCCCTGGAACCCGCGCGCGGCAATCAGCCAGGTCATGCTCGTGGCCGAGCCGCACAGGATGCTGCCGAGGATGAAGATGACGACCCCCACCAGGAGGAACGGCTTGCGGCCGTAGATGTCCGACAGCTTGCCGACGATCGGCACGACGACGGTGGCGGCCAGCATGTAGACGGTCGTCACCGCGGCGTAGTGCTGGAAGCCCTCCAGTTCCGCGATGACCCGGGGCATCGCGGTGCCCACGATGGTGCCATCCAGCGCGGCCATCAGCATCGCGGCGATGACGCCGGCCATGCTGGCCAGCACGACGCGTCGCGGCAGTTCTCCCTCGTGCGCGGGATCGGCTCCCGCGGTGGCGGACGCACTCATAGGTCTCGGAATCTCCGTGGGCGGCGCGGGGCCGGCCTGACAAGCGTTCGACCCCTGGACCGGCGGGCGCCGGTCCGTCAGAGCCAGTGTACCACCAGTGTACCAAGACTTGGACGGTGGGGCGCGTGCGGGGGTTCAGACAGCCGTCGAGGAGGCGGCCAGCGGCGCCGTCAGCCGCAGGCGGCCGACCAGAGCCTGAAAGCGGGGATCCCCGTGGAGCAGCCCGAAGCGAGGCTCGACGGCGACCTGGCCGACTGCCGGGTCCCGGAACCGGCACGCCTCATCCAGGGTGGCGAACGCGTGGTCACGATCGCCCACGCCGGCATACGCCAGCGCCAGGTGATACCGAGGCACACCCGCACCGCGGCGCTCAAGGTCCCCCAGGAGCCCCCGCGCCGCCGCGAGGTTTCCCGACGCGGCGCGGGCGTAGGCCAGCCAGGCCAGCAGGATGGGCTCATCACCACCCGACTGCCGCGCCTGTTCGAGCAGGCGGATGGCCTCCTCGACGCGCCCGACCTGCAGATAGGCCGCTGACAGCAGCCGCCGGGCCAGCGAGTAGCCGTAGCGCTCATCCATGTCGATGGACTGCAGGCACCGCTCCACGACGGCCTCGTAGTCACCCGCCAGGTATCGGGCCCACGCGGCGGTGGTCCCCACCACGAGGCACAGCGGGTCGAGCTCCACGGCCCGGTCGACGGCCCGGATCGCCTCGCCGAAGCGGCCCGTGACGGCCAGCAGCACGCCGGCCGCCCGGTGGGCGCTCTCGCTGTTCGGATTGATGTCGGTGGCGCGGTGGTAGCAGGCCTCGGCCGTGTCCCAGTCCCAGTCGCGCAGGCGCGCCACGTCCCCCATCGCGACGTGCGCCCGCCACTCCGCCGGGTCGAGCGCGATGGCGGTGCGAGCCGAGGCGAGCGCCGCCGTCAGCGCATCGACCGCGGTCTCGCTGTAGTACTCGGCCCGGGCAACCATCGCGCGGGCCCGGGAGGCGTGAGCCGGGGCGAACCCCGGATCCAGGCCGATAGCCTCGTCGAAGAACACCACCGACTCCGCCAGCCCTTCATCACCTGGCCTGTTCCAGTGGTACCGGCCCTTGAGGTATGCCTGATACGCCCCGGCCCTGGCCGGATGGATCCGGGGCGACCGCTCGCCGGCGACCTCCGGCTTCGGCATCAGCTCGACCACGAGCGAATCGGCGATACGGCGGGCCACGTCGGCCTGCACGGACAGGCAGTCGGCGAGCGAGCGGTCGTAGGCCTCGGCCCAGAGGTGGGTTTCCCCGGCCGTCTCCACCAGGCGCGCCACGATCCGGACGCGGTCGCCGTCCCGGCGGACGCTGCCCTCGAGGAGGTAGTCGGCGCGCAGGGCCGCGCCAATCTCCCGCACCGAGGTGGCGCCGTCCCGGAACCGCATCGACGACCACCGCGCCAGCACGCCGATCCGCGTCCCGCACAGCCGGCCGAGCTGGGCGATCATCTCGTCGGTCAGACCGTCACTGAAGTACTGCTGGGCCGGGTCCTCGCTGAGGTTCGCGAACGGCAGCACGGCCAGCCGCGCCGCGTGGTCCCGGGATGGCGCCGGCGCCTCGCGCGTCCCGGGCCCGTTCCCGTCCGACACGGGCGCCACCAGGCGGTACCCTACGCGCGGCACCGTCTCCACATAGCGGGGCTCGGCGGCATCGTCCCCCAGCGCCGACCGCAGGCGCTTCACCGCCGCGTTCAGGCTGTGCTCGAAGTCCACGAAGGTGCCCTCGGGCCAGAGGGCCCGGCACAGGTCCTCGCGGCTCACCACCTCGCCCGGATGGGACGCGAGCATGCGGAGGATCGCGAAGGGCTGTTCCTGGAGCCGGATGCGCGCGCCGGAGGACCGGAGGTCGCGCGAGCGCAGGTCGAGTTCGAAGGCGCCGACCCGCACGGTTGCCGTCCACTCCATCCTCGTCCCTGCTCGCTGAGGCTACTACGGTATCCGACCCGCGGTGGTTTCGGGCCGAGGTGACACACATGTCACCTCGCGGTCAGCGCCGTTGCATTGAGGTACCCCGTCCCGGCGCCCAGAGTGCTCCTGACGGCGCGAGTCCCCGTGACCCCTCGCGCCGCGGGAGTACCCGATGCGCATCCACCGACTTGCTCCGCTTGCCCTGCTGCTCGTCTGGCCCGCTACGGCCAGCACCGCCGCGCCGCCGTTGGCCGTGCGCGTCTACGACATGACCGGCGACCGGGCGGACCGTGGACCGGCCCTCGAGGCCGCCGCAGCTGCCCTGGCTCCAGCGGAGGTCGCGATTCGCTGGCTCGGCGGACTGGAGGTCCCCGGCCCGCAGGATCTGGTCGTCCGGATCGTGCGCCGGGCGGCCGTCGGCCCGCGACCCGGCACGCTGGCGCTCGGCCACGCCGTGGTCGACACCGCCGGACGCCGCGGCACCATCGCGACCATCTTCGTGGAGCGGGTCGAGTGGATGGCCCGGGCCGCCGGCACACCCGTGGACGACCTGCTCGGCCTGGCCATCGCCCACGAGGTCGGCCACCTGCTGATCGGCAGCAACGACCATTCGCGCGAGGGCCTCATGCGGGCCCGATGGACGATCGGCGAACTGCGCAGCCGGCGCAGCCAGGACTGGTCCCCTGACGCCCGGGACGGCCACCGGCTCCGGGCGGGCCTCGCCGCACGCCTGGGGACCGGCGCGGCCTCCGTGCGGGCCACCCCGGCCGCGCTCGGGCCCGCCGCGCCCGGCGCGGAGCCCGGCGGGGACTACCGG
>JAYQOZ010000161.1:0-5910 GCA_038145035.1 Gemmatimonadaceae bacterium
CGGCCTCGCTGGTGCTGGTGCACAACCACCCGTCCGGCGACCCGACGCCCTCGGCCGACGACCGCGCCGTCACCCAGCAGCTGGTGGCCGCGGGACGCCTGCTCGACATCCCGATCCAGGACCACGTGGTCATCGGACGGGGCAAGTACCTGTCCTTCGCGGAGGCGGGGCTGCTCTGACCCTGGCAGGGGCGGGGGAGGGGTGCGGGACCGGCCCTCCGCTTGAATCTCCGGGGGCGTTCCGGCATATACCGAGGGAGCCTCAACCCGCCCGCCGTGTCCGCG
Organism: Gemmatimonadaceae bacterium; assembly: GCA_038145035.1. Classification (GTDB taxonomy): domain Bacteria; phylum Gemmatimonadota; class Gemmatimonadetes; order Gemmatimonadales; family Gemmatimonadaceae; genus Pseudogemmatithrix. The sequence goes on from JAYQOZ010000161.1 coordinate 285, forward strand.
CCCGTCCTCACCGACATCATCCCCAACTGGGACCTCAGCGACGCCCCCGCCAGCGGGCGCCTCGATGTGGACCTGTTGGCGCGGGCCTACCGGTTCTCGGAGCGGGCGCACGCGGGCCAGACGCGCCGCAACGGCGATCCCTACGTGACCCACTGCGTGGGGGTCGCCAAGATCCTGGCCGAGCTGCAGCTCGACTCCACGACGGTCGCGAGCGGGCTCATCCACGACGTGGTCGAGGACACCGCCTACACGGTCGAGGACGTGGAGCGGGAGTTCGGGCGCGAGATCGCCCAGATCGTGGACGGCCTGACGAAGATCGGCCACCTGCCGATGCTCTCGCGCGAGGAGCGGCAGGTCGAGAGCTATCGGAAGCTGTTGCTCTCGGTGGCGAAGGACGTCCGCGTAATCCTGGTGAAGCTGGCGGATCGCCTGCACAACATGCGGACGCTGGAGTGGATGCCGGAGGAGAAGCGCTCCCGCATCGCGCTCGAGACCCGCGACCTCTACGCGCCCATGGCCCACCGCTTCGGCCTCGCCTCGATGAAGGCCGAGCTCGAGGACCTGGCCTTCAAGTGGCTGGAGCCGGAAGACTATCGGGCGCTGGCCAAGCTGGTGGCCCAGACCCGCGCGGACCGCGACTCGCTCACCAACGAGATGTCGGAGCCGCTCGAGCGCCGGCTGCGCGAGTCCGGTGTGAAGGTGCTCGAGGTGAGCGGCCGGCCGAAGCACCTCTGGTCCATCCACAAGAAGATGGAGAAGCGGGCCAAGCCGTATGAGGAGATCTACGACCTCTACGCCATCCGCCTGCTCGTGGACAGCGTACCCGAGTGCTACCACGCGCTGGGCGTCATCCATGGGGCCTGGACGCCATTGCAGGAGCGCATCAAGGACTACATCGCGTCGCCGAAGTCCAACGGCTACCAGTCGCTGCACACCACGGTGTTCGGGCCGCGTGGCACGCTGTTCGAGATCCAGATCCGCACCCGGGACATGCATCGCACCGCCGAGTACGGCATCGCCGCGCACTGGCTCTACAAGGAGGCGGAGAAGGGTGGGAGCAAGGATCTGGACCGCCACCTCGCGTGGTTCCGTCAGGTGCTGGAGCTGCAGCTCGACGCGGAGACCCCGGATCAGTTCCTCGAGTTCCTGAAGCTCGACCTGTATCAGGACGAGATCTTCGTCTTCACGCCGAACGGCGACGTCATCCAGCTGCCGAAGGGCGCAACGCCCATCGACTTCGCCTTCGCGGTGCATACGCAGGTGGGCCTGCACACGCAGGGGGCGCGCGTGAACGGCCGCATCGTTCCGCTCTCGCGCGAGCTGAGGAACTCCGAGACGGTGGAGATCATCCGCTCGCCCAACGCGCGCCCCAGCCGGGACTGGCTGGCGCACGTGCGCACCGGCCGCGCCCGGCACCGCATCCGCCAGTGGCTCCGCGCCGAGGAGCAGAAGACCTTCGTCACGGTGGGACAGGAGATCCTCGACCGTGAACTGCGGCGGCGCAAGCACGCGAAGCTCACCGACGCCGAGCTCACCCGCGGTGCCTCGGTGCTCAAGCTGGCCAACACCGAGCACATCCACGCGAGCATCGGGCAGGGCGACATCACCGTCACCCAGCTGCTGAAGGCCATCTATCCCGACCTCGACGACAACGAGGCAACGGTCATCAGGCCCAGTCCGCTCGAGCGCCTGATTGACCGGATGCGGCGGCCGGGCAGCTCGCGCGGGCTGAAGATCCAGGGCGCGGACGGCCTGCTCGTTCGCTACGCCCAGTGCTGCCAGCCCGTCCCCGGCGACACCGTGGTCGGCTACGTGACTCGCGGGCGCGGCGTGAGCATCCATCGGCAGGACTGTCCGAACCTCCTGCATCTGGTGCACGAGCCCGAGCGCCGGTTGGAGATCGACTGGCAGGAGACGGCCGGTGAGCGCTTCGTGATCCGCCTCGCCATCGAGGGGACGGACCGCCGTGGCCTCTACGCGGACCTTGCCGCCGCGATGAGCGGCACCGGCACGGACATCCGTTCGCTGGAACTCAAGACCATCGACGGCCGCGTTTCCGGCTCGGCGCTCGTCGAGGTCGAGAACCTGGCCCACCTCGAGCGCGTCATCAAGACGGCGCGTCGGGTGAAGGGGGTCAGCGAGGTGGCCCGCCGCGAGCGCCTGGGGGCCGAGGAATCCTGACCGGGGCCTGCGCGTTGGTATCTTACGCCGTCCCCTCGTCCGCCCTCAGCCCCCGCCTCGATGCACGCCGCCATCCTCCACTCGCATAATCTGCTTCGCTGGGTCGTCCTCGCGCTCGGCCTGCTGGCCGTGATCCGCGCCGCGCAGGGCCTCTCGGGCAACCGCCCCTACGCCGCCGCCCGGAAGTTCACGGCGATGTTCATGGGCGCGCTGCACCTGCAGCTGCTCCTGGGCCTCCTACTCCTGATGTTCAGTCCCGTGGTGAAGGCCGCGATGCGCGACATGGCCGCCGTGATGGCCGACGCCAGCGTGCGCAAGGTGGTGGTCGAGCACCCGACGGTGATGGTGCTGGCCGCCATCCTGATGACCGTGGGCGGCATCGTCGCGAAGAACGGGGCGGACGACGCCTCACGGCACCGGAAGGCCCTGCTGTTTTCGGGCGTGACGCTGGCGCTGGTGCTCTGGGGCATTCCCTGGCAGCGGGCGCTCTTCCCCGGGATGTAACGCCGTCGCCGCGCCGCGCCCGTGACCTACGACCTGCAGGCCCCGTTCGCCCCGGCCGGGGACCAGCCGCGCGCCATCGCGGAACTGGTCGCCGGCATTGCGCGCGGGGATCGCTTCCAGACCCTGCTGGGCGTCACGGGCTCGGGCAAGACGATGACGATGGCCAACGTCATCGCGCAGTTCGGCAGGCCGGCGCTGGTGCTCTCGCACAACAAGACGCTGGCGGCCCAGCTGTACGGCGAGCTGAAGGGCTTCTTCCCGACGAACGCGGTCGAATACTTCATCTCGTACTACGACTACTACCAGCCCGAGGCCTACGTCCCGAGCTCGGATACGTACATCGAGAAGGACGCCTCGATCAACGAGGACATCGATCGCCTGCGCCTGCGCGCCACGTCGTCGCTGATGGAGCGCGAGGACGTGATCATCGTCGCGACGGTCTCCGCCATCTATGGCCTCGGCGACCCGGAGACCTACCGCGCCTCGATGGTGCAGCTGCACGTCGGACAGTCCATCCCGCGCGACCGCATCCTCAAGGCACTGGTGGCGATCCAGTACGGGCGCAACGACGTGGCCTTCGAGCGCGGCACCTTCCGCGTGCGCGGCGATACCGTCGAGATCCTGCCCGCCTATGAGGAGCAGGCGGTGCGCATCGAGATGTTCGGCGACGAGATCGAGCGCATCAGCAAGATCGACCCCCTCACGGGCGAGACCATCGCGGCGCTGCAGCGCACGGCCATCTACCCGGCCAAGCACTTCGTCACCACGCGCCCCACGCTGGAGCGCGCGGTGAAGGAGATCCGCGCCGAGCTCGCCGAGCGCCTGGCGATGCTGAAGGGGGCCGGCAAGCTGCTGGAGGCGCAGCGCCTGGAGAGCCGGACGAACTTCGATCTCGAGATGCTGATGGAAATCGGTACCTGTCCGGGGATCGAGAACTACTCGCGCATCCTCGCGGGCCGGGAGCCGGGCGCGCGCCCCGCGGTGCTGTTCGACTACTTCCCGGATGACTTCCTCGTCATCGTGGACGAGTCGCACGTGACGCTGCCGCAGATCGGCGGGATGTTCAATGGCGACCGCGCCCGCAAGACCACGCTGGTGGAGTACGGATTCCGGCTCCCCTCGGCGCTCGACAACCGACCGCTGATGTTCGATGAGTTCCTGGCGCTCACGCCCCGCGCCGTGATGGTCTCGGCGACGCCGGGCGAGCTCGAGCTGCAGCTCTCCGAGGGCGTGGTGGTGGAGCAGGTGATCCGTCCCACGGGGCTGCTCGACCCCATCATCGAGATCCGGCCGGTGAAGGGGCAGGTGGACGACCTGCTGCACGAGATCCGGCGTCGCGAGCGGAAGGGCGAGCGCGTGCTGGTCACCACGCTCACGAAGCGCATGGCCGAGGACCTCACGGACTATCTCGCACAGGTGGGCGTGCGCGTGCGCTACATGCACTCGGACATTGACGCCATCGAGCGCATGGAAATCGTGCGCGGTCTGCGGCTCGGCGAGTTCGACGTGCTCATCGGCATCAACCTGCTCCGCGAGGGCCTCGACCTCCCCGAGGTGTCGCTGGTGGCGATCCTGGATGCCGACCAGGAGGGATTCCTGCGCTCGGACCGGTCGCTGATCCAGACGGTGGGTCGCGCGGCGCGGCACGTGGACGGCCGGGCCATCTTCTATGCCGACCGCATCACCGGCTCGATGCAGCGCTGCCTCGACGAGACCACGCGCCGCCGTAGGGTGCAGGAGGCACACAACCGCGAGCACGGCATCGTGCCGGCGGGCGTGCAGAAGTCGCTGGACCAGGTGCGCTTCAGCACGCGCGTGGCCGACGCCCGCGAGGGCAGCCAGGAGCGCGACGCGGACCGGAAGCGTGGAAAGAAGCAGAAGAAGGTGGCCGAGGCGCAGCGCGCCTACGGCACGGATGACCTGCCGGGCCTCGTGCAGCGGCTCGAGGAGGAGATGCGCACGGCGGCGAAGAATCTCGATTTCGAGACGGCGGCGCGGCTCCGCGACGAGCTCTTCGACCTGAAGGCGGCGATGGGCGAGTCCTCGATGAAGGGCGCGCGTGCCCGTCGCTGAGCTCGACGAGGCCGCGCTGCGGGCCTGGGGCGAGGCGTACGGCGCGCGGCTCGAGGCGCCGGCCTTTCTCACGCTGGCCGGGGACCTCGGCGCGGGGAAGACCACGTTGGTGCAGGCCATCGCGCGCGGGCTTGGCGTGACGGAGGACGTGACCAGCCCCACCTACGCGCTGGTGCACGAGTACGCGTCGCCGCGCGGGCGCGTCTGGCATTGCGACCTGTACCGGCTCCGCGAGCCGTCGCAGCTCGCGCAGCTGGGCTGGGAGGACATCCGGCGCGGGGCCGGCATCGTGCTGGTGGAGTGGCCGGACCGGGCGGGCGATGCGCTGCCGCCCGATGCGCGTGCGCTGACGCTGGCCCACGTGCCGGGGCAGCCGGCCCTGCGGAGGCTCACGTGGACGGTCTGACGCTGGCGATGGATGCCGCGGCGGGCGAGGGCACCGTCGCCGTCCTTCGCGACGGGCGCCTCCTCGCGGAACAGACGGTGGTGATGCGCAGCGAGGAAGCGGAGCGCTTCCTGCCGGCGGTGATCGCCACGCTGGAGCGGGCGGGCACCTCGGTGCGTGAACTGTCCCGCATCGTCTGCGGGGCGGGGCCTGGCAGCTTCACCTCGCTCCGAGTCGTCGCCGGCGCGGCCAAGGGGCTCGCGTTCGGGGCCGGGATCCCGCTGTTTGCGGTCCCGTCGCTGGCGCTCATCGTTGCCGCCGACGCGGAGGTCACGGCCGGCGGACCCTGGCTCGCGACCCTCGACGCGATGCGCTCGGAGCGCTACCTCGCGCTCGTTTCGCTGGATATCGCGGGCAACGTGCAGACCGTGGAGGCCCTGGGCCGCGCCCGCGCCGAGGAGGTGCCCGCGCGCGCCGCGGCCC
>JAYQOZ010000162.1:0-2889 GCA_038145035.1 Gemmatimonadaceae bacterium
CAATCCGTCGAACCCGGTCATCAACGTGCGCTCCTTCGGCGAGGACCCGCTGCTCGTCGCGGCGATGACCGCCGCGTTCGTGGAGGGCGTGCAGGAGGCGGGGGTCGCCGCCACGCTCAAGCATTTCCCGGGCCACGGCGACACCGATGTGGATTCGCACAACGCGCTGCCGATCATCCGGGCCTCGCGGGAGCGCCTGGACGCCGTGGAGCTGGTGCCGTTCCGGGCCGCCATCGACGCCGGCGTCGCCGCCGTGATGAGCGCACACATCGCACTGCCTCGCGTCACCCGCGATTCGGTGCCGGCCACGCTGTCGCCGCTGATGCTCACGTCGCTGCTGCGCGACACGCTCGGATTTCAGGGGCTGGTGCTCACCGACGCCATGGACATGCGCGGCATCGTCGATGGCTACGGTGTCGCGGAGAGCAGCGTACGGGCCGTGCAGGCCGGGGCGGACATCCTGCTCATGCCGCCGGACGTGCCGGCGGCCATCGCGGCCGTGGTGACCGCCGTCGAACGCGGCGACATCAGCCGCGGGCGGATTGCGGCCTCGGTGCGGCGCATCCTCGAGCTCAAGCTGCGCACCGGCGCGATCCAGCGTCCGATCGTGCCGCTCGACTCGCTGCGCGAGGTGGTCGGCCAGCGCGCGCATCGCGAGCGGGCGCTCGCGATCGCCCAGGACGCCATCACGCTGCTGCGTGATGAACGCCGGCAACTGCCCCTGGCGACGTCCAGGCCGACGTTGGTGCTGACCTATGCCAGCGAATCGGACATCACGGCGGGGCGGGTCTTCCAGGGCGAGCTGCGCGCCGCGCTGCTGACGTCGCGTGCCGCGCGCATTACGCCCGCGACACCGCGCGCCCGACTCGACTCCCTGGTGCGTGATGGTACCGAGCCCATCGTGCTCGCGACCTTCGTGCGCACCATCGAGGGCGACGGCCGCTTCGCCGTGGCGGAGCATGTCGCCCGCTGGGTGGACTCGATCGCCACCACGCGTCCCGTGACCGTGGTGGCCTTCTCGAGCCCGTATGTGCTGCGGGACTTCCCGCAGGTGAGCGGCTTCGTTGCGGCCTACGGCCGCGGGGACGCGATGGAGCGGGCCGCGGCGCGGGCGCTGGCCGGCCACGCGCGCTTCCCGGGGACCTCGCCGACATCGCTCCCCGGATCGTTCGTCGCCGGCGCGCCGTACCGGCGTCCGACGCCCGGCTGGGCGCCTGGCCTCGCCGACACCGTGCGTCGCGTCCTCGAGCGCGCCGTTCGAGACTCCGTGTTCCCGGGCGGCGTCGCGGTGATCGGGACGCGCACCGACGTCCTCGCCGAGATTTCGGTCGGCCGTCTCGACCGCGACTCCCTGTCGCCGGCACCCGACGCGCAGACAATCTGGGACATCGCGTCGCTGACCAAGGTCGTGGGCATGACCACCGCGATGATGCAGCTGGTGGAAACGCGGCGCGTGGAGCTCGACGCCCCCGTGCAGCGGTACCTCCCGGAGTGGCAGGGCCAGTGGAAGGACCAGGTCACGGTGCGGCAATTGCTCACCCATGCCTCGGGACTGCGCGCGCACCGCGAACTCTTCCGCGAGGTGGAGACGGCGGACGAGGCGAAGCGGCTGGTGCTCGCCACACCGCTCGACACGATGCCGGGCCTGCGCTACGTGTACTCCGACCTCGGCGCCATCCTGCTCGGCTTCATCGTCGAGCGCGTCTCCGGGCAGTCCATCGATGCCTACCTGCAGGAGCGCGTGTTCGGGCCCCTGCGCATGGTCGACACGCGCTACCACCCTCGGCTCGACGATATCGAGCGTGTTGCCCCCACGGAGATCGATGTCTGGCGCGGTCGTCACCTGCGCGGCGAGGTGCACGACGAAAACGCCTTCCGACTGGGCGGGATCTCCGCGCATGCGGGCCTCTTCAGTACGGGCGCCGACCTCGCGCGCTTTGCCCAGATGCTGCTCAATGGTGGTGAACTTGGCGGGGCGCGGATCGTACGCCCGCAGACCATCACCGACTTCACGCGAGTGCAGGACGCGAAGCTCTCCCACCGGGCGCTGGGCTGGGAGACGCCGAACGGGACCAATTCCGCCGGTCGGCTGATGCGGGCGCCGGCCTTCGGCCACACCGGCTTCACGGGGACGTCCATCTGGGTGGATCCGGTGAACGACCTCTTCATCATCCTGCTCACGAACCGGGTGAACCCAAGTCGGGAGAACTCGCGGATCGGGCCGGTCCGGACCACCATCGCCGACCTGGCGGAGCTCGCCGCCAGCCAGTCCGGCAGCTCGGCGGCGTCCGCCAGGGGCACGCCGTAGGCCGGGGGCAGGCCGGGCGCTGAACTTGTCCCGGGAACCCCGAACCCTATATTCAGGATTAGTTCGGGCGCGCGTCGACCGTCGTGGCGCCCGAGGAACCCCTGGAGGGACTCCATGAGCACGATGAATACGCCGGATGTGATCGTCACCATCACCCCGAACGCCGGGGCCGAAGTCCAGAAGTTCATGCAGGCCGAGAACGTGACCCCCGAGGTGGGCGGTCTGCGCGTGGCCGTGCAGCCGGGCGGGTGCTCGGGCTTCAAGTACAGCCTGCTGATCGAGGACAAGCCGGCCGACGACGACACGATCCTGGCGATGGAAGGCTTCAAGGTCTTTGTGGACCCGTTCTCGATGCAGTACCTGAGCGGCGTCACGATCGATTACGTGACCTCGATGCAGGGTTCCGGGTTCACGTTCAAGAACCCGAACGCCTCGGGCGGCTGCGGCTGCGGGTCGAGCTTCTCGGCCTAGGTCGCGCGGTCCTGCTGGACTTGGGGGGGGGGCCCCCCCGGCGCCCCCCCGCGGGTTTTGGGGGGTTTAAAAAGAGCCCGGGGGCGGGGGGGAGGAGAGGCCCGCGCATG
>JAYQOZ010000162.1:2899-5901 GCA_038145035.1 Gemmatimonadaceae bacterium
GCGGGGGCGTGCGGGACTTGGCGGGCGCCCCCCGGGGCGCCCGCCGTGTTTTTCGGCGATATTTCCGCGATGCCAGGGACTGGGAGCAGCTTCACGGCCATCGATTGGCTGGTGCTCGTGCTGTACCTCGTGGGCACCACGGCGCTGGGCATCCGCCTCGGGCGGGGGCAGAAGAACGCCCGCGACTACTTCGTCGCCGACGGGAGTATTCCATGGTGGGCCGTGCTGTTCTCCGTCGTCGCGACCGAGACGAGCGCGCTCACGTTCATCTCCATCCCGGGCCTCGCCTACCTCGGGGACCTCAGCTTCCTGCAGGTGGCCGCGGGCTACCTGCTGGGCCGCGTGGTCATCGCGTATACCCTGCTCCCGCGCTACGCCGACGGCGAGCTCGTGACGGCGTATGCCCTGCTCGAGCGCCGCTTCGGACTCGGGACGCGACGGCTCGCATCGGTGACGTTCATGGTCACGCGCGCCTTCGGCGACTCGGTGCGGCTCTTCGCCACATCGATCCCGGTGGCGCTGATCTTTGCGGGGCTGGTGGCGCCCACGCTGGCTGCACCGCTCGCCATCCTCGTGCTCGGCGTCGCGACGGTGATCTACACGTATCACGGCGGCATGCGCGCCGTGGTCTGGACGGATGTCCTGCAAATGGCGGTCTACCTGATGGGCGGCGTCGGGGCGCTGTGGCTGCTCGGTGCCGGCGTCGATGGTGGGTGGAGCGCCATCGCCGAGCGGGCGGGCGCCGCCGGCAAGCTGCGGCTCCTGGATCCCTACCTCGGCTTCGACCGGCCGCACACGATGCTGGCCGGGCTCCTGGGCGGCGGGTTCCTGGCGATGGCCTCGCACGGGGCCGACCAGATCATCGTGCAGCGCCTGTTGGCATCCGGCTCCCTGCGGGATGCGCGGCGCGCCCTCATCGGCAGCGGCGTGGTGGTGATTGCGCAGTTTGCGCTCTTCCTCTGGATCGGCATCGGGCTCTGGGCCTTCTATGAGGCCCGGGCCTTCCCGGCGCCGGACCGCATCTTCCCGACGTTCATCATCGAGGAGATGCCCCCGGTGATGACGGGCATCGTCATCGCGGCAATCCTTGCCGCGGCGATGAGCACGGTGTCGGGCTCACTGAACGCGCTGGCCGCGGCGACGCTGCACGACCTGTACGCCCCGTTGCGCGGCACGCCCGAGGGGGCCGCCAGCCTCCGCCTCTCACGGCGGTTTACGCTGGTCTGGGCGGCGATCCTCGTGGGCGGTGCGCTGCTGTACCGCGCCGAGGGCACGCCGGTGGTCGTGATCGCGCTCAGCATTGCGAGCTTCACGTACGGTGGGCTGCTGGGTGGCTTCTTCCTCGCGATGCTGTGGCCGCGGGCCATCCAGCGGGATGCCGTCACGGGGATGGCTGTGGGTATCTTTGTCATGAGCATCGTGGTGTTCGCCGGTCGTCTCGCCGGGGCCTTCCCCGCGCTGCGGGACCTCCTGGCGCCCGTCACGGGCATCGCCTGGCCCTGGTTCGTGCTCATCGGGACCTCGGTCACGCTCCTGGTCGGCATCCTCTCGTCCTTCACGCACACGGCGCCCCGCGTCGCGTCCTGACATTTCAGCTCGATTCGCAATGGCACAGATCGTGGTCGGTGTGGATGGTGGCGGCAGCAAGACGCAGGTCATCGTCGCCAGTGGTAAGGGCAAGGAACTCGCCTCGCTCACGGGTGACGCCAGCGCGGTACGCCCCGGCGAGGCCCTGCACTCGGCCGAGGTCATCGGGGCGCTGGTGCGCGACGCCCTCGCCGCGGCGGAGGTCGCGGACAGGCCGGCGCTGCTGGTGGCCGGCGTCGCCGGCACGGGCCGCGACAAGGAGCGGAAGGCGCTGCTGCGCGCGCTGCGCGGCGAGGGCCTCGCCGACGAGGTCGAGGTGGTGGCGGACGCGGAGATCGCGCTCACGGACGCCTTTGGTCGCGATGGCGCGGGCATTCTGCTGGTAGCGGGCACGGGCTCGGTGGCGTACGGCCGCGGCCCCGCCGGCGAGTTCCGACGCTGCGGCGGATGGGGCCCGGCCTGCGGCGACGAGGGCAGCGGCGCCTGGATCGGCCGCCGCGCCCTGAGCGTCGTGACCTCGTCAGCCGACGAGCGTGAGCCGGAGACGCGGCTGATGGGCGCGCTGATGACGGCCCTGGAACTGGAGTCGATCGAGGACATCATTCCCTGGGCGGCGAAGGCGGAGCCAAAGGACCTGGCGGCGCTGGCGACGCACGTGATGACGCTGGCCGCGGACCGCGACCTGCGTGCAAACTCGATCTGCACACTGGCCGGCGAGGAACTGGTCCTGCACATCCGCACGCTGGCCCGGCAGCTCTTCGTCGACGAGCGCGCCGCGGTGCCGGTGGCGCTGGCCGGGGGCCTGCTCTCGCGCGGCAGCTTCCTGCGGCGGCTCGTGGAGCACCGGCTCAGGACGGCCGTGCCCGGGGCACAGCTCCGCACCGAGGAGGTCGTGCCGGCGCGTGGGGCGGTCAAGCTTGCGGTGGCGATGGCAAAGGCCTAGCGCCATTGCCGTTCTTGCGCCTGGGCGAATCTGGCTGATTGCCACGGCAGTGCAGCGACAGGGAGAACGGCAACGGGCAGGAAAGGGGGGCCTGGTGGACCGATCCGTCCGCCAGACCCCCTTTGCAGTGCCGTTGCCGTCCGTTGTGTCTCCGCGCCGCCGTGGCCGCCGGTCAACTCGCCAGGCGAATCCCTAGGCTGCGGACGCGTCGGCAGGGATGTCAGCCGCGGACCAGACGCCCTCGGAGCTCGCGACAAAGGTCGTCGCCGAGATGTCCGATGCCACGTTGACCACCGTGCGCGTCATGTCGAGGATTCGGTCGACGCCGAGCACGATGGCAATCGCCTCGCCGGGGACGCCCATCATCGCGAGGATGCCCACCAGCAGTGGGATCGAGCCGCCCGGCACGCCGGCGGCGCCGATGGCCGTGATCACCGACATCGTGATCACCACGACCATGCTGCCCAGCGAG
>JAYQOZ010000163.1:0-5896 GCA_038145035.1 Gemmatimonadaceae bacterium
GGCGCCATCCGACAGCTCACGCGGCTCGATGGCCGCGGCTTTCCGCTGTCGCGAGCCGACGAGGTCGCCGCCACGGTGGTGGCGGCGGATCCCGGCCGCACGCACGTGCGGCTCGAGGCCACGCTGTTCGAGCGCCGGGTACGCGCCGCCCAGGCGACGGCGCTCGGGACGGTAAGCGGCGCCGGCGTCGCCACCGTGGGCATCATGCTGCAGGTGATTGCGCCGATGGCCATCGTCTCGGGGCTGCTGCTCGCGGGCTTCACCGGCTTCCAGGCCCGCCGGACCTACCGTCGCGATGCCCGCCACGCGCAGCTCGCCATCGAGCAGACGCTGGATCGGCTCGAGTTCGGCGAACCCAAGCGGCGAACACTATTTTCCGGCCTATGACCCGCCCGCAGGATTTCGTCCCGCCCGCTGATTCGGCCTCGCGCATTCGCGAGGCCGAGCGTTTTGGGCAGACGATACTGCCGGACGTCTCGCGTACCTTCGCCATCAGCATCCGTTTCCTGCCCGGCGACCTCGGGCGCGCGGTGCTCACGGCCTACCTCCTCTGCCGGATCGCCGACACCATCGAGGACGACAATGCGACGCCGCCGGCTGACCGGGCCGCGCTGCTCGACGAGTTCCTGCGCACGCTGGTGGACCGCGACGCCGCCGAGGCCTTCCCCGCCCGGGCAGCCCGCCTCAAGGGCGACGCCGCGCACCTACAGCTGGTGCGGCACACGGACCTGGTGCTGGTGCTGTTCCGCACGCTGCCGCCGCGCACGCAGGAACGCGTGGCGCACTGGGTGCGCGAGATGGGCCTGGGCATGGCGAAGTTCGTGCGCACGTACCCGCAGGGCATCCGCATTCAGACGCTGGCCGAGTACAGGGAGTACTGCTACTACGTCGCCGGCACCGTGGGCTGCATGCTCACCGAACTGTGGCACCTGCACGCCAGGCCGGTGGGGAAGCGCGAGTTCGAGAAGCTCTGGGCCAAGTGCCAGGCCTTCGGCGAGGCGCTGCAGACGGTGAACATCCTCAAGGACATCGCCTGGGACGCGCAGCACGAGAACTCCATCTACATCCCGGCGCACGACCTGCAGGCAGAGGGCAGCTCGCACGAGTCCCTGCTCTCGCCGCAGCACCTCGAGCACAACCACCGGGCCGTGCTGCACTTCATCGAGCTCGCGCGCACGGACCTCGACGACGCCCTGGAGTACATCCTGCTGATCCCACGCCGCGCGGTGGCCATCCGCGCCTTCTGCCTGCTGCCGTTGCTGTTCGCCTACGCCACGCTGCGTGACCTCTCGGGCTCGCGGGCGATGCTCACCGTGGGCGGCACGGTGAAGATCTCGCGCCGCGAGGTGAAGTCGCTGATGATCGTGGGATTTCTCGCGTTGCTCAGCAATGCGGCGTTGCGCCGGCTTGTCCGTCGCGTGAAGGCCCGCCCCTTCACGCTCGCTGCGGTCGGTGCCTAGCGCCGGCGCGCCGGCCGCGCCGGCCGTGCCGCTCAGCGCTCCCTCAGGCTTTCGCGGCACGTTCCGCAGCGACGACGGCGCGCGCGCGGTCTACAGCGAGGCTGCGGGTGTGGGCCGCATCATCCCACGCGCCGTGGCGGTGCCCGCCGACGCCGACGACGTGGTGACGCTGGTGCGCTGGGCCGCCGAGGCCCAGGTGCCGCTCACGGCGCGTGGCTCCGGCAGCTCGATGGCCAACGGCGCCATCGGTGCCGGCGTCATCGTGGATCTCTCGCGGCTCGACGCCATCGGCGCGCTCGATGCGCCCAACAGGCGCATCGTCGTCGGCCCCGGGGCCACGCGGGACCGGCTGAACGCCGCGGTCGCCGCAGCGGGACTCGTGTTTCCGGTGGATCCCTCGAGCAGCGCCTTCGCGACGCTCGGCGGTATGGTCGCCACCAACGCCGCCGGTGCACGTACGGTGAAATACGGCGCCATGCGTGCATGGGTCGAGGCGCTCGACTGCGTGTTCTCGAACGGGGCGCGGGCCTGGGTCCGACGCGGCGAACGCGCGCCCGACCTCACGCCGGTGCAGCGATTCCGCCATGACGTGGGCAGCCGCCTGCGCGAGCTGCCCGCCGCCCTGCTTCGGCATGCCGACGTGCGCAAGGAATCGTCCGGATACGCGCTCGCCGAATGGCAGGAGAGCCAGAGCCTCGTGGACCTGTTGGTGGGATCCGAGGGCACGCTCGCCTTGATTGTCGGCGTGGAGCTGCGACTCGCGGCGACGCCAGCCGCGACCAGCGGACTGCTCGCCGGATTTCCCGACCTTGAGGGCGCTGCGGCAGCCGCAGGGCGTGTCGCGGGACTCGGTGCGAGCGCCGTGGAGCTGCTGGATCGCAGCTTCCTCGCCATCGCCGCGAGCCAGGGCGATCCGCTGCCGGTGGCGCTCCCGGCGGGACTGGAGGCGGTGCTGCTGATCGAGGTCGAGGCGGACAGCGCCGATGACGCCACCCGTCGTGTGCGCGACCTCGTCAGCTGGTGTGGGGCGGGTGGTGCGACGTTCATCGAGGAAGCCCTCGACGCGGCGTCCGCGCAGCGGCTCTGGGCGCTGCGGCACGCGGCGAGCCCGATCCTGAACCGGCTCGCGCCCCGTCTCCAGAGCCTGCAGCTCGTCGAGGACGGCTGCGTTCCGCGCGAGCACCTGCCGGAGTACGTGCGCGGCGTGCGACGTGCCCTCCGCGCCGCGCGGTTTCAGGGCGTCATCTTCGGCCACGCCGGCGACGGCCACGTCCACGTCAATGTGCTGGTGGATATCACGGAACCGAACTGGCGCGCCCGCGCCGAGTCGCTGCTGGCCGATGTCAGCGACCTCGTGGGGCGCCTCGGCGGCACGTTGGCCGGAGAGCACGGCGACGGCCGTCTCCGTGCCCCGCTGCTTCCGACGGTCTGGTGCCCCGAGGCCCTCGAGGCCTTCCGCAGCGTGAAGACGGCCTTCGACCCGCACGACATCCTGAACCCAGGCGTGAAGGTGGCGGCCCGGAATGCCCGGGCGCTTGAGGAGCTGAAGTACGACCCCGCCCTTCCGCCGCTCCCCGCCGCCGCCCGCACCGCCCTCGACCGCGTGGTGCGCGAGAAGGCCTGGAATCTCCCCCGCCTCACCTTGCTGGACGAAGGCCTGTAGTAACTTTCGTCCTTCGCCCTCCGTCCTCCGTCCTCCCTTCGATCCATGCCTCAGTTCTACTCCGAGCCCAAGATCACCGTTCTCGCCCGCCCCGTGTTCACGGAGCCCGCGCATCTCCCGGTGAACTGGCTCGGCGAGAGCACCGATGGTGAGCGCCTCGCCGAGTTCGCGGGCCGGCTCTGCTACATGAGCCAGCGCAACCCGGCCAACCGCAACACGCGCGATTACCTCGAGAACATCAAGAAGCAGGGCCACGGCTCGGTGCTCGAGCACGCCAACTATTCGCTGCTGGTCGAGGGCGTGAGCCGCTCGCTGACGCACGAGCTGGTGCGCCACCGCGCGGGCTTCGCCTACAGCCAGCTCTCGCAGCGCTACGTGGACGAGTCGCAGGCGGCCTTCGTGATCCCGCCGGCGATACTCGGCGACGAGGCGCTCGTGGCGGCCTGGAAGCAGCAGGTCGAGGGCGCGCAGCAGTCCTACATCGCGCTGGTGGACTCGCTGATGGAGCGCTACAAGTGGGTAGATGACAAGATCCACCGCCGCAAGATGGCCCGCGAGGCCGCGCGCGGCGTGCTGCCAAACAGCACGGAGACCAAGATCGTGGTCACCGGCAACGTGCGCGCCTGGCGCACGATGCTTGAGCTCCGCTCGGGCGAGGGGGCGGAATTCGAGATCCGGCGCATGGCGATCGCGGTACTCCGCGTGCTGCAGCAGGAGGCGCCGAGCTTCTTCTCCGACTTCGAGGTGTACGTGGCGGCGGACCGGGCGGAGTCGGCGCGGATCTCATATCACAAGGTCTGAGGCGCCGGCTGGGCCTCACTGACTGCCGTTCACCACGGAGGCCCGGAGGCCCACGATGCATTCCGTGTCTCCGTGGTAGGAAGGCGGCGCAGGCCCTACGCTGAGGCCTGCTCCCTTGTCACCTTGGCCACGACCTCGGCCGGCGCCTGCTCGAAGCCATGCATGCGGTATTTCACGGTCCCGTACCCGTGCGTGATGGACTGCAGCCGGGTCGCGTAGAGGTGCAGCTCCGCCATCGGAACCACCGCCTTCACGATGCTGCCGCCGCCGTCCTCGGCCTGCTCCGTGCCCACGATGTGCCCGCGTCGGCCCGAGAGATCGCCCATCACGTCGCCCAGTGAGCTGGCCGGCGTGTAGACCTCCACGTCCATCAGGGGCTCCAGCAGCACCGGGCGGGCGCTGGGGGCGATGGTCTTGAAGGCCAGGATGCCCGCCATCCTGAAGCTCGCCTCGTTGGAGTCCACCGAGTGGTACGAGCCGTCGAAGACCTCGACCTCGAAGTCCACCACCGGGAATCCCGCGAGCACGCCGCGCTCGGCCGCCTCCTGCACGCCCTTGTCCACCGCCGGGATGTACTGCCGCGGAATCACGCCGCCCGAGATCCTGTCCACGAAGCGGTAGCCCGCGCCGCGCGGGGCCGGCCTGATGCGGATCCAGCAGTCGCCGAACTGGCCCTTGCCGCCCGTCTGCTTCTTGTGGCGCCCCTGGCCCTCGGCCTTGCCGAGCAGCGTTTCGCGATAGGGCACGCGCGGCGGACGTAGCGTGGCCTTCACGCCGAACTGTCGCTCAAGGCGTGCGAGGGCCACCTCCAGGTGCCGCTCGCCCATGCCCTCGAGGATCGTCTCGTGCGTCTCGGCCTCGAAGTGAGTCTGGATCGTCGGGTCCTCGTCATGCAGGCGGTGCAGCCCCTGCTGCAGCTTCTCCTCGTCCGCCCGCGCGGCCGCCTCGACCGCGAAACTCACCAGCGGATCCGGGAAGGGGATGGCCGGCATGCGCACCGGATGCGCCGCGGTGG
This sequence comes from Gemmatimonadaceae bacterium, assembly GCA_038145035.1. Lineage (GTDB taxonomy): Bacteria > Gemmatimonadota > Gemmatimonadetes > Gemmatimonadales > Gemmatimonadaceae > Pseudogemmatithrix. Next base: position 4,940 of record JAYQOZ010000163.1, read on the forward strand.
ACAGCGTGTCATTGGTATGCGTATTGCGGAGCTTGGCCACGCAGCCGATGTCGCCGGGGAAGAGGCGCGGCACCTCAAGGCGTTCCTTGCCCTGCGGGACGGCCAGGTGCGAGAGCTTCTCCGCCTGGCTGCGCGTGGCGTTGTAGACCTCGTCGCCGTTGTTCACCGTGCCGCGGAAGGTGCGGAAGTAGCTCACCTCGCCCACGTGCGGCTCGGTCGTGGTCTTGAACACCAGCGCCACGAAGGGCCCGCCCTCCTTCGGATGCACCTCCACCGTCTGGTCGCCCTCGGCGCCGTGCAGCGCGTGCAGCTCCTCCATCTCGTAGGCGTTCGGCATCAGCTGCACCAGCAGGTCGAGCACCGTCGGCACGCCATAGGTGAGCTGGGCGGAGCAGCAGAGCAGCGGAAAGAGGTCGGCGCGCTTCATCGCCTCCTTCATCGCGCGCATCTCGTCCGCGCCCGGCAGCTCCTCGCCGGCGAAGAAGCGCTCGAGCAGCCCGTCGTCCGTGGCGGCGACGGCTTCCACCATCTCGGCGTGGTACTTCTCGAAGCGCGCCTGCTCACTCTTCGGAATCGGGGCTTCCTCGAACTCGCCCGACTTGGTCCCTTCCTTGAAGAGGTGCGCCTTCTTCGTGAAGAGGTTGATGATGCCGCGGAAGTCGGCGCCGGCGCCGATCGGGATCTCCACCGGCACCACCTTGGTGGTGAGCTTCTCCCTGATGTCGGCGTAGGCGGCGTCGAAGTCCGCGTGCTCCTTGTCCATCATCGAGACGACGAAGAGCACCGGATCCTTCCGGCGCAGCGCCTCGCGAAACATCCGTTCGGTGCCCACCTCGACGCCGGCTGTCGCGCCGACCGTCACCAGGGCGCCGTCGGCGGCCACGAGGCCCGCGATGGCGTCACCGGCGAAGTCGCTATAGCCCGGCGTATCGAGCAGGTTGAGCTTGGTCTCCCGCC
>JAYQOZ010000164.1:0-5881 GCA_038145035.1 Gemmatimonadaceae bacterium
AGAAGGCCCCCGCGACCATCGCCGTGATCGGCGCCGGTGCCGTGGGCTGCGAGTTCGCCGACGTGTTCAATGCCTTCGGCTCCAAGGTAACGCTGCTCGAGGTGATGCCGCGCATCCTGCCCGTCGAGGACGAGGACTGCTCGGTGGAGCTCACCAAGGCCTTCAAGAAGCGCGGCATCGAGGTCATCACCGGCGCCAAGCTCGGCACCGTCAAGAAGGGCAAGAAGAACGTCACCATCCCCGTCGAGGTGGGCGGCGAGAAGAAGGACATGACCTTCGACCTCGTGCTCGTTGCCGCCGGTCGTGCGCCGAACATCGAGAACATCGGGCTCAAGGAAGCCGGCGTGCAGACCACCGAGCGCGGCTTCATCAAGATCAACGACAAGTTCGAGACCACGGCCAAGGGCGTCTACGCCATCGGCGACGTGGCCGGCCCGCCGATGCTCGCCCACAAGGGCTCGCGCGAGGGTCACGTGGTGGCCGACATCCTCGGTGGCCACAAGCACCACCCCGTGAACTACGGCAACATCCCGAACGCCACGTACTGTCATCCCGAGGTTGCGAGCATCGGCCTCACCGAGGCGCAGTGCAAGGAGAAGGGCCTGAAGTACAAGGTCGGCAAGTTCCCCTTCTCGGCCAACGGCCGCGCCCGCACCAGCGGCGAGACCGAGGGCTTCGTGAAGGTCATCCGCGACGAGAAGTTCGGCGAGATCCTCGGCGCCCACATCATCGGCGCGCACGCCACCGAGATGATCCACGAGTTCGCCGTGGCCCGCGAGAACGAGTACACGGTGGAGGAGATCGACCTTGCCATCCACGCGCACCCGACCCTGAGCGAGGCCATCGCCGAGGCGGTGCTCGACTCGATGGGGAAGATGCTGCACGCGTGAGCGCGCGCATCGGAGTCTCGCCGCGTTGAAGGAGTTTCTGGTATACGACCTTGGCCTCCGCAGCTATGCGGAGGCCTTGGCGTTTCAGCGCGAGCTGGCGGTGGCGCGGATCGAGAAGCGTGTCCCTCAGGACGTGCTGCTGCTGGTAGAGCATCCGCCGGTGATCACGCTCGGGCGCTCCACCAAGCAGGGGAACCTGTTGTTCACGCCTGACCTCCTCACGGCCCGCGGCGTGGAGCTGTTCGAGGTGGAGCGCGGCGGGGACGTCACCTTCCACGGGCCCGGGCAGATCGTCGGGTATCCGATCGTGGACCTCACCGAGCACAAGCAGGACCTGCACTGGTACCTGCGGCAGCTGGAGGAGGTGATGATCCAGGCGGTGGCGCCGTTTGGCGTCGTGGCCGGGCGAGTGGCCGGGAAGACCGGCATCTGGACGCAGGCAGTGCTCGATGCCGCTGGCGCCGAGATCCGGCCGGCGCGGAAGCTCGCGAGCATCGGTGTGCACGCGCGGCAGTGGGTGACCTGGCACGGGTTCGCGCTCAATGTCACCACGGACCTGAGCTACTTCGACCTGATGGTGCCCTGCGGGTTGCCGGGCGTGGACATGACGTCGGTTGAACGGGAGATGCTGGAGCTGAGCGAGCGCGGACTCTGTCTCGCACCGCCGCCCAGCCTGATGGGCGACGTCCGCACCGCCACGACCAGCGCCTTCGGCCGGGTCTTCGAGCGGCAGCCCCGACCCGTCACGGGACTGCCGCTCTGAGGCGCGCGACCTAGCGCCGCGCCTCCGCCTTACCTCCCCTGCGCGCCCACTGGTCATACCAGTCGTGCATGTAGAGGATGGTCCGCAGGTTGTTCGTCGGCCGCGTGCCCGTCCCGTGGAACTGCCCCGGGAAGCGCAGCATCTTCGTCGGGATGCCGCGGTACTTGAGGGCCGCGAAGTATTCCTCCGTCTGCGGGATCGGCGTGCGCAGGTCCGCCTCGCCGGTCATCAGCAACGTCGGCGTGGTGACGTTCCCCACGGACATGATGGAGCTCTGCTCCAGCCAGCGCTGCGGATCCTCCCAGAACGGCACCTTGAAGAAGCTCATGGTGAAGAACGGGATGTCGGTCTGCCCGAACATCGAGATCCAGTTGATCACCGGGCAGCGCACGGCCGCGGCGGCGAAGCGGTCGGTGTGCCCGATCATCCAGCTCGAGAGTACGCCGCCGCCGGAGCATCCGCCCACGTACATCCGCGTGGTGTCGATGGACGCCGTGCGGATGGCCGCGTCCACGCCGGCCATCAGGTCCTCGTGGTCCACGCCGGGATAGCGGAAGTTGATGGCCCGCGCGAAGGCCTCGCCGTAGCTGGTCGAGCCGCGTGGATTCGTAAAGAGCACCACGTACCCAAGCGCCGCCCAGGCCTGGTAGTTGTAGCTGAAGCCCACGTTGTAGTCGGAGAACGGCCCGCCGTGGATCTCGAGCAGCAGCGGATAGCGCTTCGAGGCGTCGTAGTGCGGCGGCTTCACGATCCAGCCCTGCACCCGCGTGCCGTCCTGTGAGTTGAACCAGAGCTCCTCCTGCGCGCCCAGCGTCCGGCCCTCGAGGAAGTCGTCGTTCACCCGCGTGAGCTGGGTGACCGCACCGGTGCGCAGCGAGTAGCGCACCACGTCCGAGACGGCATCACCCGCGCTGCGCACGCCGACGCCAAAGGGCTCGCGCCCGCCGGCCATGGAGTTGAACGAGAGCATATGCGTGCCCGTCGTCACGTCGCGGATGGCTCCGCTGAGCGGCACGAAGCGCGTGTTCGACGTGCCATGGTGCGTCACGGTCGCATACACGCCGGAGTTGTCGGGCGCCCACTGCAGGCCGCTGACCAGGCGGTCCAGCGCGTCGCTGAGATTGCGCTGGTCACTCCCGTCGATCCGCATCACCTGCAGGTCGCCCTGCGAGTAGGTCTCGTCCGCGGCCGGATAGCCGGTGAAGGCCACCAGCCGGCCGTCCGGGGAGACCACGGGGCCAGTCCAGTTGCCTTCCGTGCGTGTCAGCTGCCGGACGTCGCCACTCGCGAGGTCCAGCGCATAAATGTGCGAGCGCTGGTAGATGGCATCCCAATTGCCCTTGTAGCCATCGAAGACAACTGTCTTGCCGTCCGGCGTGAAGCTGAGGCCGATGCCAGCCTCGAGGCCGTCGAAACGTGATCCGACGTTCCATTCACCGAACGTGAGCTGCCGGGCGCTGCCGCCATCGGCCGACACGGCGAAGAGGTGCACGAAGCCGCGGCGCATGAAGCCGCGGTAGTCCTGCCGGTAGTGCAGGTCCTCGATCACGCGCGGGCCCTCGTCCCAGCGGGCGCCGCTCGGACGTCCGGGCAGCTGCACGTTCCACTTGCTGGGGTTGGCCACGAAGCTGCCGAACACGATCGAACGGCCGTCCGGCGACCACTCGGGGCTCATCGGCCCGTGCTCCAGCCGCGTCACCTGGCTGGTGGCACCCTCGGCGTCCATCCAGCGCACAAAGACCTGCGCGCCCGCGGGCTCACCCGACGCCACGTACAGGATGCGCGTACCATCGGGCGACCAACGGGCGTTCCCTCCGTCGGCGAGATAGCGCTGCCGTGAGCCGTCGCTGTCCATGATCCACAGCGCCGTGTCCCAGCGGTCCTCGCGCGTGTTCGCGAAGCGCCGCGTGAACACGATGCGCCGGCCGTCCGGCGAGACCTGCGGATCGCTCACCGTCTCCATGTCGAAGTACGAGGCGATGGTGATCGTGGAATCCCGCTGCGCCTGAAGGGTGGGCGATGGGACCAGCAGGGCGAACGCCAGGACGGCAACGCACAGGGACCGCATTAGGGCTCCGGGGTGGTGGGTGGGATGCGCCGAAGTTGCCCAAGACCGGCGACCGCGGCAACCGAGGCCCGACCCCGCTCCCAGCCTGCTTCGGGATATATTCAGGGTCCGATGAGCAGTGAGCCCCGTGCCTATCCGCCCCGCGACCGTGCGGTCGAGCCCCGCCGGACCGTGGACGTTGCCGCGGAACTCAACGAGGCCCAGCACAAGGCGGCCACGCACGCCGACGGACCGCTGCTCATCGTCGCCGGCGCCGGCACCGGGAAGACCCGCACGCTGGTCTACCGTGTGGCGCATCTCATCGAGCGCGGAATCCCGGCGCAGCGCATCCTCCTGCTGACCTTCACCCGCCGCGCCGCACAGGAGATGCTTGCCCGCGCCGAGCGCCTGGTGGGCAATGCGAGCCGCGGCGTGCACGGCGGCACCTTCCACGGCACGGCGCATCGCCTGCTCCGCCGCTTCGGCCCCGAAGCCGGCCTCCCCGGCGAGTTCACCATCCTCGACCAGTCGGACGCCGAGGACCTCATGGGGCTCTCGCGCACGGCCCTCGGACTCGGCGACAGGACCAAGCGCTTCCCGAAGAAGGAGACGCTGCACCACGTCTACTCGCGGCACGTGAACACGGATATCCCCGTCGGGGCGATCCTGCGCGAGGAGTATCCGCGCTTCATCGAGTTCGAGGATGACGTCGCGAAGGTCTTCGCGGACTATACGCAGCGGAAGCAGCAGCGCGACCTCGTCGACTACGACGACCTCCTGCTCTACTGGGCGATGCTGCTCGAGAACGTGCCGGCCGTGGCCGAACGCATCGCCGCGCTCTACGACCACATCCTGGTGGACGAGTACCAGGACACCAACGTGCTGCAGGCGCGCATCCTCAAGGGGATGTGCCGCGTGCACCGCAACCTCAGCGTGGTCGGCGATGACGCACAGAGCATCTACGCCTTCCGCGGCGCGACCATTCGCAACATCCTCGACTTCCCGCGTGACTACCACGGCGCCGACGTCGTGACGCTGGAGGAGAATTACCGCTCCACCCAGCCCATCCTCGACGCCACGAACCTGCTGATCTCCCGCGCCGAGGAGCGCTACAGCAAGGAGCTCTACACACGGCGCAGGGGCGGCGAGAAGCCCTGGCTGGTGACGGCACAGGACGAGTCGCAGCAGACCCGCTTCGTGGTGGACCGCATCCTCGAACTGCACGAGGAGGGCATCCCGCTGCGGGAGATGGCCGTGCTCTTCCGCGCCGGCTACATGAGCGCGGACCTCGAGATCGAGCTCACGGCCCGGAACATTCCTTTCGATAAATGGGGCGGGCTCAAGTTCCTCGAGGCCGCGCACGTGAAGGACGTGCTGGCTTTCCTGCGCGTACTCGAGAACCCACGCGACGAAGTCAGCTGGTACCGCCTGCTGCTCCTGATGCCGGGCATCGGCGATGTCACGGCCCGCAACGCGGTGCAGTCCATGGCCGACCTCGCATGGTCGCACGAGTCATTCGGACGCTTCACGCCCCCGCCCCGGGCCCGCGAGGCGCACGCGGCGCTGCTGCGCCTGCTGGCGGACCTGCGCACGCAGCCCGGCGACGACGAAGGCCGGGTGGGCCGTGAGATTGCCAGGGTCCGTGCCCTCTACGACGACATCCTCAGGGAACGCTACGACCGCGTGGACCCGCGGCTCAGCGACCTCGACCAGCTGCAGACCATCGCCGGCGGCTATCCCGACCGCGGCAGCTTCCTCTCGGCACTCGCCCTTGAGCCGCCCAGCGCCACCAGCGACCTCGGCTTCGGCGGCGACACCGAGGACGACACGCTGATCCTCTCCACCGCGCACAGCGCCAAGGGCCGTGAGTGGGACGCGGTGTTCGTGATCTGGGCGGTGGACGGCTGGTTTCCGATGTCCCGCGCGCTCGGCAGCGACGAGGAGATCGAGGAGGAGCGCCGCCTGATGTACGTGGCGATGACGCGGGCGCGGAACCATCTCGCCGTCAGCTACCCGCTCAACGTGTACGACACGCGACGCGGCGCGGACTACTCACTGGACCAGGTGTCGCGCTTCCTGGACCGCGGCGTCCGGAAGGCGTTCCAGAAAGTCGTCCTGCAGAACGAAGCGGCGGGGGGCCCCGCCCCCGGCCCCCCCCCCCCCCCCCCCCCCCGACGCCCA
>JAYQOZ010000165.1:0-5842 GCA_038145035.1 Gemmatimonadaceae bacterium
TTGTGTATACGCGACAGGCTCAGCGCCCGACGCTCCACGCGGGCGGCCGGCAGCGTGGGCCCGGGACTGCGCCAGGCCGCGTCGGCATTCACCGTGAGCGGCGCTTCATCCGTGAGGCCGGCGGAGACTGCGAATCGCCCGCGACCCGGAGCGCTCCACGCCAGCGTGAGGTCGCCACCCCGCGAGGCGATGGGGTTGGTCCAGTCCGAACCGAACTCCTGCGCCGCGAGCGAGTTGCGGAGGCCGCTCGTCTCCGGCGTCTCGCCGAGCTGTCGCCAGTCGTCGTGGCCGGTAAGCAAGAGCTCGAGGCCATTTGCGTGTCGCCACGAGAGGCTGCCCCGCGCCTTCCAGCGTGAGTCGGCGGTGCCGTAGCGACCCGTCGCGCGCGCCTCCACGCCGCCGCCGAGGCGCTGCGAAAGCCCGGCGCCGATGGCAAGTCCCTCCACGCGGTCCACGCGGGCGAAGTCACTGACACTGCGCGCGGCGAGGCTTCCGCGGCGCACGCGGGCCAGTGCCGCGGCCTGCACCAGCTGCCGCGCCTCGTCCTGCACGACGCGCACCTCGTCGGCGTCAAGCGCACGGACCTCCTCGGGCAGCGCATCGAGTACGCGCCCCTCGAAGGGGAAGGCCCGCAGCTCCTCGCGCGTCCCGGCCTCGACGATCTCCGCCCCGACGAAGGTCTGCGTCGGCAGGCTGGTGTTGGCCCGCACACAGCAGATCTCCCAGCGGCCGCGGATGATGCCCTTGGCCGGGAAATCCATCCACGAGGCGGAGCGCCGGATCTCGATCTCCTGGCGGCGCGGCAGCCAGAAGCGGCCCTCGACCAGGCCGTTCTCGAGGATCACCGAGACGTCCTCGAGCTGCGGGTCGCGCAACGCCGCACGCGTGAACGAGAAGGTCATCCGCACCACGCTGGAGCTGGCGCGGTCGAGATAGACGGCGCCGACGGCGGCGGGGCGTGTGGCGTCCCTGGGCCGCACCCGCAGCAGCATCACGTCGATCGAGAGGCCCTGCCCGCGAATGGCGAGCGAGTCGCCGACCTGGTAGTCGTACACGTCGGGCCCGCGTGGCGAGAGCGGATGCGTCACATCCAGCACCTCGTCGCCATCCCCGAGGCGGATGATGTCGGGGAAGTTGTTCTGGATGACGCCGAGGTGATCGCGGTGATAGTTGATGTCGGTGGGCAGCAGCAGCGTATCGCGGCGGCCGACGATGCGTTGCTTGCTCCGGTCCGGCGCGCCCCAATAGACTTCGACCACGATCTGGTCGCTCTTCACGAGGGCGGGAGTCTGCAGGATCCCGTCGCCGAACTGGGCGAGGAAGGTCAGGTAGCCGGTGGCGCGGGCGGTGTAGTCACGCAGCCCCGTGTCGGCCAGCTGGACGGCGCGGCGCGCCGTGGCGGCGCGCACGAGCTCCAGGGCCCGGGCGTCGTTCCAGCCGGACTCCTGCGCCTGACCGACGGAGGCCAGGCTCGCCACGCTCCATATCACCGCGGCAGCGGCCGCGCGGACCCGATGCATACCAGCAAGATCGCGGCAGGACCGAACGGGAACAACATCGGCGGGACGCCAGGGGCATTTGAATCCTTCGCCGCGCGCGTCGCTCCCGGCAGGCTGGTCCCCGTGTGGCGCGACTGCCTGCTGGATGCCGACACGGCCGTGGGCGCCTTCCACCGCCTGCGGCAGGCCCCCTTCGCGTTCCTGCTGGAGTCCGCCCCCGCCGGCAGCGAGACCTGGGCGCGCTACACCTTCCTCGGCACCGCCCCTCGCGCCGCCTGGCGGCTCACGGACGGCATCGTCGAGGACTGGACGCCCGGCGAGGGTTGGCACGGCGCGCGTGGCGTGGCGGATCCCTTCGCCGACCTGCACGGGCGGCTCACCACGCACACGCCCGTCGAGGCACCGGAACTCGGGCCGTTCTGGGGCGGTGCGGTGGGCTTCTTCAGCTACGACGTGGTGCGGCACATCGAGCGGCTGCCGGACGCACCGCCGCGCACGATTCCCTGCCCCGACGCCGTCTTCCTGTTGACGCGCACCGTGGTCATCGTGGACAACCTGCGGGCGCAGGCCCGCGTGGTGACGGCGGTGCCCATCCCACACGAGGGCGCCGTGGATGCGCCCACGCTGTGGGACGCTGCCCAGCGCGAGATCGACGCCACCATCGCGCGGCTGCGCGGCGGGCCGGCACTGCCGCCGCTGGACCTCGATCCGGCCGCGCCACCCGCCGAGGGGCGCTCGACCTACGTGCGCGAGCGCTTCCTGGAGCACGTGGGGCGGATCAAGGAGCACATCCTCGCCGGCGACGTCTTCCAGTGCCTCCTGGCACGCCGCATCAGCGTGCCGCGGGACTTCGACGGCACCGCGCTGTATCGCGCCATCCGCGTGCTGAATCCCTCGCCGTACATGTACCACCTCGTGCTCGGGGACCTCGAGCTCGTGGGCTCCTCGCCGGAACTGCTGGTACGGGTGGCGGAGGATCGTGTGGTCGTGCGCCCCATCGCCGGGACGCGGCCCCGCGGCCGCACGCCGGTGGAGGACGAGGCAAGGGCCGCCGAGCTGCTGGCGGATCCGAAGGAGCGGGCCGAGCACATCATGCTCGTGGACCTCGGCCGCAACGACGTGGGCCGCGTGGCCCGCTACGGCACGGTGCAGGTGCGCGAGATGATGGTCGTGGAGCGCTACTCGCACGTGCTGCACCTGGTCAGCGAGGTCGAGGGCCTGCTGCGCGAGTCGAGTTCCTCGCTCGCGGTGTTCAAGGCCGTGTTTCCCGCGGGCACGATGACCGGGGCGCCGAAGGTGCGGGCGATGGAGATCATCGACGGCCTCGAGCCCGAGCGTCGCGGCCCCTACGCGGGCGCCGTGGGCCACATCGGCTGGGGCGACACGCGCATGGACCTCGCGATCACCATCCGCACCTGCGTGCTGGCCGGCGCCGAGGCCAATGTCCAGGCCGGGGCCGGCATCGTCGCGGATTCGGACCCCGCCAGCGAGTGGGAGGAGACGGAGTCGAAGGCCCGGGCCATGCTGACGGCCATCGGGCGGGTCCGCGGCGCGAAATCCTAGGTCGCGCCCTCCCCCGCACGGGGCCATATTTCACGTGATGCATTACCGTCTGACCGGCATCGGCAACGACTTTCGCTTCGAGCTCAAGGGCAGCGCCGTCCACCACGTGGGCCGCGCCGTCACGAGCGAGTGCGCCGTCGTGGACCCCACGGTGTCGCGGCATCACGCCGAGATCCGGCTGACGAGGAACGGGATCGAGATCACCGACCTGGGCTCGAGCAACGGCACCTACGTGAACGGCGTGCGGATCGACAAGTCGCACGTCGCGCCAGGCGCCGAGGTTACCTTCGGCAAGGTGGTGTTCAAGCTCGACAAGATCGAGGCGCCCAGGCCGGCCACGCCCGTGTCGACGCCGGCCGTCCCGCCCCAGCCCGTCGGCGCGACCATCGTCCGGCAGATTCCGACGACGGGCGAGCAGGGCCCGTTGGACACCGACGGCGGCAAGCTGAACCACCAGCGCGCCGGCCAGGGGGACCTGGCGGAGAAGGACCGGCGCAAGCTGGCCATCCTGCTCGAGGTGGCGAAGGGGCTCACCAAGGCCAAGGATGTGCACGGCCTGCTGGTGCAGATCGCCGAGTACGCCTTCCAGACAGCGGAGGCCGATCGCTGCGCCATCCTGCTGATGGACCGCGACGGGCACCTGCATCCGCAGATCTCGCGCGACCGGCGCGGCGAGGCCGCGTCGGGCGAGGTACCGCAGTCGATTGCCACGCAGGCGGTGGCCGACAAGGTCGCCATCCTCACCGGAGACGCCGGCGACGACCAGCGCTTCACCGGGCAGTCGATCGTGATGCAGAAGGTGCGCTCAGCGATGTGCGTGCCGCTGATCGGCAGCGAGAACAAGGCGCTCGGCGTGCTGTACGTGGACAACTTCTCGCTGAAGCGCTTCGGCGAGTCAGACCTCGACTTCCTCATCGCCTTCGCCGGCATCGCGGCCGTGGCGCTGGAAAACGGGCAGTTCGCCGAGCGCATCCGCGTGGAGGCCCTGGCCCGCAGCAACTTCGAGCGCTTCTTCACGCCGCACCTGGCGGCGCGCATCGCGTCGAGCCCGGATGCGGTGAAGCTGGGCGGCGACAAACGGCGGGTGGCGGTGCTCTTCAGCGACATCCGCGGCTTCACGGCGCTCAGCGAGACGATGAACCCGGACACGATGGCGCGGCTGCTGACGGAATACTTCACCGAGATGGTGGAGTGCGTGTTCCGACACGGCGGCACGCTGGACAAGTTCATCGGCGACTCGGTGATGGCGCAGTGGGGCGCGCCGATCGGCGAGTCGGACGACTGCGACCGCGCGATGGCGGCGGCGCTGGACATGATGGTCGAGCTCGACCGCCTCAATGCGCGCTGGAGGGCCGAGGGCCGCCCGACGCTGGAGATCGGCATCGGCCTCAACGTGGGCGACGTGTTCGCCGGCAACATCGGCAGCGACCGCCGACTGGAATACACGGTCATCGGCGACCCGGTGAACGTCTCAAGCCGCCTCTGCGGCAAGGCCGCCCCGGGCGAGATCCTGCTGTCCGACAACTTCCGGCTGGCCCTCAGCGCACCGCCGCCGGTGGATGAGCTTCCGCCGATGGAACTCAAGGGCAAGAGTCAGGCGCTTCCCGTCTTCCGCGTCAAGCGGTGAGCGGCGCGGTCGTCGCCGCGCCCCCGGGGTACAGCCGCCTCGCCCTCGGGGAGGCCAGCATCACCGTGCGGGAGGACGCCGCGGTCGGCATCGCAGCCGCCTTCGCGCACGTGCGCACCCTGCACTGCTGGGCGGCAACCATTCCCGGCGCGCGCTCGTATCAGGGGCGAGCCACGGCCTGGAGTGCCGTGCTGCCGGGCACAGCGCTGGCCGTGGTGGTGCGTCACGCCACGCACGGCGGTGCGCTGGCGCGGCTGACGCGTGATCTCTTCGTGTGGCCGGGCCGGGCCCCGTACGAGCTCGAGGCGAGCCTCAGGCTGCGCGACGCCGGCATTCCCACCCCCGCCGTGGTGGCCTATGCGCTGTATCCCGCCGGACTCGGCCTGTGCCGCATCGACGTCGCGACGGAGCTTCTGCCGGAGGGCGCGGACCTTCCGGCCTTCTGGCGCGGCGCGTCCCCAGAGGCCAGGACTGATGCCATCGCGGCGACGGCGGCACTCGTGCGTCGACTCTCGGCGGCCGGTGTGCATCACGAGGACCTCAACCTCAAGAATGTCTACCTGGCGCAGACGGGCGGCGGGCTCACCGCCTACGCGCTGGACGTGGATCGCGTCGTGTTCGGCCTCGCGCCCGCGGCGGCGCGCACGAAGAACCTGGCACGGCTCACGCGCTCGCTTGAGAAGTGGCGCGCGCGGTGGGGCCTCGAGGTGGATGAGTCCACGCGGGCGGCAATCGCGCAGGCGGTGACGGGGCCGAACCCGTGACCCTGCGCGTCCCGATGAACCGTGTCTGCATCGTGATGATGTCCGCCGTCGGCGACAGCGTGCACGTGCTGCCGGTGATCACGGCGCTGAAGCGGCACGATCCCGCGATGCAGCTCAGCTGGATCCTGCAGCCGGGCCCCGCCGCCCTTATGCGCGGACACCCCGACGTGGACGAGATCATCCCGTTCCACTACGGCACGGGCTGGAAGGGCTACGCGGAGCTGCGACGCGCGCTGCGGGCGCGGCCCTTCGACCTGGTGCTGGACCTGCAGGTCTCGCTCAAGGCCGGGATCATCACGACATTCACGCAGGCGCCGGTGAAACTGGGCTTCGACCGCGCCCGCGCCCGCGACGCGAACTGGCTCTTCACCACGCACGGCATCCCGCCC
>JAYQOZ010000166.1:0-5832 GCA_038145035.1 Gemmatimonadaceae bacterium
CCCCCTGACCACCCGTGGGCCCCCGTGGTAAACTGCGGTTTCCCGCCTGGCCGGCGTAGCTCAGTTGGTAGAGCAGCTGATTCGTAATCAGCAGGTCATCAGTTCGAGTCTGATCGCCGGCTCCACTTTTTCCCGCATCACCTGAACCACCCGCAGGACAGGGCTTCCGCCGGATGCCCTGAAGGCGTAGCATGTCCGGCCATGCGCGCATGGCTCGTCCCGGCGGCGCTCTCCCTCACGGCCACGCTGCTCGTGGCCGCCCCCGAAGACAACTGGCCGCAGTTCCGCGGCCTGACCGGCGGCGTCATCGCCGACGACCCGGCCCTGCCGGAGGTCTGGAGCCCCACGGAGAACATCGCGTGGCGCGCCGAGGTGCCCGGCCTGGGCTGGGGCTCCCCCATCGTCTGGGGTGACCACGTGTTCGTCTCGACGGCCATCAGCCGGGGGCACGACACCCCGCGCGGGGTGACGCCAGGGGTGTACGCCGACCACACCGAGCGGCGCGAGCAGACGATCGGGAGCGGCAAGGATCCCGACTACCAGGTGCCCCGCCGGTGGATGCTCTACGCCTTCAGCTTCAGGACCGGCCAGCAGAAGTGGGCGGTTCAGCTCCGCGACGGACTGCCCCTCGAGAAGAAGTACCTCGACAACACCTACGCCTCGGAGACGCCGGTCACCGACGGCAAGCGCGTCTACGTGTTCCACGCCAGCGCGGGACTCTTTGCGGTGGACTTCGACGGCCGCATCGTCTGGCAGCGCCGGGTCACGCTGCCGACCGCCGTCACCTCCGGCACGACGGTGCGGAACGAGACGCTGGCGCGGCCGGGCCAGTCGGACATCATCCGGCCCACCGAGCTCACCGACATCGGTGGAGCCGCCTCGCCGGTCATCCACAACGGCCTCCTGTACCTGACGATGGACCACGAGCCGCGCCAGTGGCTGCTGCTGGCCTTCGACACCGAGACCGGTCGCGAAGTGTGGCGGGTCCACAAGGAAAAGGAGGTGGAGGCCTTCGGCTGGTCGACGCCGTATGTCTGGAAACATGCGCAGCGCACGGAGTTGATTACGGCCGGGGACCTCCAGGTCCGGTCGTACGACCCGGCCACCGGCCGGCTGCTCTGGCAGTACGGACGCCTCTCGGTGAACACCACGCCCACGCCCTACGCCGCTGACGGGTTGCTGTACGTCTCCTCGGGGTACCCCTCCGATCGGGTGCGTCCGGTGGTGGCCATCCGCCCGGGGGCCAGCGGGGACATCTCCCTGGCGGACGGCGAGACGGGCAATGCCTACGTGGCGTGGCAGCAGCCCCGGGCGGCGTCCTACATGACGTCCTCCCTCGTCTACGGGGACTATCACTACACCCTGCTCACGCAGGGCTTCCTGCTCTGCCACGACGCAAAGACCGGGCGGGAGGTCTACACCCGCCAGCGGATCGACCCGGCCTCGACCGGCTTTACGGCATCGCTCTGGGCCTACAACGGCCGGATCTGGGCGATCAGCGAGGAGGGGGACACCTACGCCATCCAGCCGGGCCCCGAGTTCAAGGTCCTGGCGAAGAACCCGCTCGACCAGATGGTGATGGCCACGCCGGCCGTGGTGCGCGGGAGCCTCATCGTCCGCACCGCGACGCACCTGTTCCGCATCGCCGGCCGCCGCTAGGCCCGCACGGCGAGGGCGCCGTCAGAAGAGGTCCGCGAGCCGCACGCCCTCCAGGACGAACTGTACGGCGATCGCCGCGAGGATGAGGCCCATCAGGCGGGCGCTGACCTTCACCGTCGTCTCGCCCAGCCGATGCGAGTGCTCGGACGCGATGAAGAGCAGGTAGTAGACGACGAGGTACATCGCCAGGATCACCAGCACCAGCACCCCCAGGTGCGCCAGCGTTTCGGCCTGGCTGCTCAACAGGATGCCGGCGGTAATGGTGCCGGGGCCGCACAGGATGGGGATGGCGAGGGGCGTCACGGACACGTCGTCCTTCTGCGTCCCCTCGATCCGCTCCTCCGGTGTCACGCGGGATCCACCCCCCTGGAGCAGGCCGAAGGCCACCCGCACCAGCACCAGGCCGCCGGCGATCTGGAACGCCTCCTGGCTGACGCCGAAGAAGCCGAGGACGGGCAATCCACCCAGGGCGAACACCACCTGCACCGTGGCTGCGACCAGCGACGCGCGCCGCGCCATGGCCTTGCGCTCCACCACCGTGTTCTCCACCGTCATCGCCACAAACGGGGGCACCACGGAGAAGGGGTTGAGCACGGCCAGGAGCGAGCCCACGACGAGCAGCACGTAGCTGAAGAGCGAGTCGACCATGCCTGCTCCCTCGGCCGTTCAGACGGCCGCCGCCTCCCGGTCGAGTACCTCCACGGTCCTCTGGTAGAGGGCACGCGCGGCCTCCGGGGAATCTCCCACACACACCATGCCCAGCTTGCCGAACTCGGAGATGGCCCCGATCAGGTGAAACGCCACGCCCTGCTGCGTCGCCCCGTCGAAGTGCAGGCCGTTCTCGACCGCCAGGTCGATGAGGTCGTCGGGGGTGAACCGCCGATAGGCGGGCTTCTGAAGGTTGTCGGAGGCGTAATAGAAGCGCGGCAACCCGGCCGGCGTGCGGAACAGCCCGGAGGCCGTATCGTACGCGCCGTCTGTCAGGAACTGCAACATCATGAACGTGTGGGTGGTCCCGCCCTTCCTCAGGTTGACTTCAATGGCGAAATGCTGCCAGCCCGACGAACCCGGGACCGACACGAAGTCCACGCCGAGCCGTCCGATCACCCCCCTGCGCCGGAGCACGCGCGCCACCCGCAGGGCCGCGGCCTGGATGTCCAGGCGGTACGCGGCGTCAGCCGGGAAGGTACTCCCCAGGAAGATCTGGCCCGTGGGCCCACCGAGGACCTGGTCGTGTGAGGAGATCAGCTCGATGGCTCCACGCGGGTCGATGCGGAGTTGCACCGAGGGCGACCGCTTGTTGGCGCCCTCGCTGAAGCACTCGACGACACCGCCCATCGCCCGCAGCTTGGCCATGTAACCCTCCCATGACAGGCCACGGGCCTCGAACCGCAGGCGTCGCGGGAGTTCACGGATGATCCAGGGCAGCAGCCCGGGACCGCCCGGACAGCCCTCGAATGCGAACACCGCGTTGCCCTCCCCGGAAAATCCCTGGTCGAGCTTGACGACGGCGCGGCGCAGGCCGGGATGCCGCCGGCGGAGGCCGGCGAGCGCGCGCGCCACGTCCCGCGGCGTGCGCACGTGCTCGACGCCTTCGGGCAACAGGACGCCCGCGTCCCGAAACACCTCGCGGCTGCCGATCTTGCCGCCAAGGTCCAGCAGGTCCGGGTCACACCCGTAGAGGGGCACATCAAGCGCCAGCGCCAGCCTCCGCTCGCCGGCCGTGACGTTGTAGCAGGCCAGGTGCGCGGACCGGGCGTCCGGCATCGACTGCCGGATGCGTTCGACGAGCCGCGGCCGCTCGAGAATCTTTTCGGTGAGGGCGCGCGGCGAGGCATCGTGCGCGCTGAGCAGCGTGAGACGGCGACGGGCGTGGCGGCTCGGGATGCCCGGCAGGAGGTGGAGGTAGTAGTCGACGACCGCGGGCGCCACCGGCGTGCTCGTCACGAAGGTCACGTGGGTGTTGGGCAGGCGCAGCAGCATCAGCATGCACAGCATCCGTTCCTCGTAGTGCTGGGCGCCGCCGACCGTGCGCAGGACCTCCGCATCGACGCTGAGGCTGGGAATGACGACGACGCTGCGGTGCGCCCGGGCGTCGGGCATGATGCGCCGGAAGAGCGGCGCCAGGCGCCGTTGCAGGGTCCGGAACCGCCGACTCTCGTCAGCACGGCGCGAGGAGGTGGCCGGCATCGCGCTACCGCCCCCGCCGTCGCATCACCAGGCGGTGAGGCAGCCGTTGCCGGCGCTTGAACCCGAGCAGATGAAAGAGCGGCAAGGCCAGCCAGCGGGCCTTGTGCGTGTCGACCACGAACACGTCGCCCCGCGCCGGATCGCGCTCGACCCCCGGCAGCCATCCCAGCAGGGGCTGCAGCGGCAGGCGCCGCGCCACCGAGGAGACCGAGAGCCAGGCCCTGCGGACCGGCCGAACCAGGAAGAAGCCGTCGCTGCCCTGCGCCTGGTACAACGGCATCAACAGGTGGGCGTCGAACGGCGCCGAGACAGGACCGCGCGCGTCGTCGGCCAGCATCTGCCCCCGTTGCACCGGCTGAAAGCTCAGGAAGCCCGGGCGCATCGTGAAGGCGTCTGCGGGCGCGACCGCGTGACGATGCCTGACCTCGACCACGGCCGGGAGCGACGCGCTCTCCCGGCGAAGGAGCTGGCGTGCGCGCGTCACCTGCGGCCACTCGCGCCCCTCGAGCATCCGCAGTTCGTCCAGCAGGATCCACACGGCGGCCTCGGCGCGGTCCACGGAGCGGGGATCGTCGCACTGCCCGGACTCGAACCCGAAGGACACGATACCCAGCCCGACCAGGTACTCGGTGAGCGTTCCCTGCAGTTCCTCTTCGAGCCCGAGCACGCAGGGGGATGGAATCCTGAACGCCAGGCGGCGGTTGCTGAGGGTATCGTCCAGCGTGACGAAGGCCGGCCCGGGCCCCGACACGCCGTGCACGTCGAGAACGGTCACCGGCCCCGGCGCCTCCGCCAGAATCACGGTGAGCTGACGGTCCAGCTCCCGCAGTTCTGCATCCTCCGCGTCAAGCGGACCGGACGCACCCCGGACATGCCGCAGCCGGTCAGGGAGCCAGATGCGGTTCAGGTCGTCACGCAGGAAGCGCTGCTTCCGCGCCAGCGCCTGCACGTTGCCCGCCAGGCCGACGAAACTGCCCCGGAATCGAGCCTGGTGGCGCGCGTCGAGCCCGGCAAACATCCGCGTCAGCGCGAGGGCACCCGCCGGTTCGTTGCCGTGGAGGCCTCCCACGACGACCAACGTGGGGCCGGCGGTCCGCTGCACGCGACCGATCACGCGCGGCACCTCGATCCCCGCCTCGGCTGACGCCCCTCCGGAGCCGCCTGGTGGGCGCGCGGTCAGTTCCCGGTCAACGCCGGGCGATGGCAACGACATGAATCGCATCGGGGCCGTCCACGCCCGCTCCCTGCGCCGACCCGCTGCGTCCGGGGTAGCGGCGCTGAAGCGTGGGCGGCGCCGGGCTCAGCGACGTGGCAGCGGCTGGAGCTCGACGATATACCCCAGTGTGTCACGCATGTCGACGTGGGCCGTGCACCCCTCGCACCCGCCCATGAGGAGGATGCCACCGGCCTGCTGAAAGCGCGCAAGGGCGGCCTTCACGTCCGGTACGGCAAAGCCGAGGTGCTCGATGCCCTGGCCGTTCTTCGCGAGGAACTCCCGCCACCGGCTGTCACCCCCGACCGGTTCCTGGAGTTCGATCCGGGCGTTCTGGAGCGCGATGTGCCCGTACCGCGGCTTGGACGCCGGGTCCCACTTCCGATCCGCCGGGAAGACAAGCGGGCGGGGCGGAACCGAGAACGCCGGCACCTGGGTCCCCAGCAGCTTCCGGTGCCACTCGGCGGCCTCCTCAACGCTCCGCACGAACACGCTGATGTGGTCCACCCGCTCCACCGCCACCGGTGGGGCCTCCTGGGCGCTCCCCGCCTGCAGCCCAAGCCCGAATCCCGCCGCCAGGGTCACGGTCGCGCACGCCACGGCACTCAGCTTCGTCATCGGTTCCTCCTCGACGCGCTCCGGATGGGCCCGGCGCGGGTCGGATTGTCGGCCCACGTGGTCGATCCGTCAACCTGGTCCGTCCGGCCGCCGGTCCAGGCCTCTCCCGGGCGCCGTACGCAGAAACGCCCGTGGCCCGACAGGCGGGCCCC
>JAYQOZ010000167.1:0-5832 GCA_038145035.1 Gemmatimonadaceae bacterium
ATGCAGGAGGCCGCCGCGCGCCGGCTCGCCTAGCGCGCCGTCACGCGGCGAATCCCACGGGCCCCTCGCCCTGTAGATAGAGTTGCATGAGGGAATCCGAGCTGTCCGAGACCGAGGACTTTACCACAACCCTCCAGGCCGCCCTCGCGCCGGGTTACACGCTTGAGCGCGAGCTCTCGGGTGGGGGATGAGCCGTGTCGTCGTCGCCACGGATACGACGCTTGGTCGAAAGGTCGTGGTCAAGGTGCTGCCGCCTGAGCTGGCCGCCGGCGTGAACCACGAGCGCTTCCGCCGCGGACCCCGGCGCCGGAATGGATCGCATGATTCCGATGACGCTGCAGGCCATGGGGCAGGTGGAGCGCGAGGTCTTCCGCGCCGGCCCTCGCCTATCGCAGCATTCCGGCCGCGTCGGGCGGGAGCTGCGCAGCCAGACGCCCTGACGGCACCGCGTACACGATGCGGCCGACGCTCTCCGTCGCGCCGCCGTAGATCACGCCGATCACCAGGCCGTCGGCATCGAAGAGCGGTGAACCGCTCGAGCCCTGTGCCGCGAAGGCATCCAGCTGCACCGTTTCGTCGAGCACCTTGCTCACCGTGCCGACGCTGAGCGTCGCCGTGGGCCGCAGCGTGTTGATGTCGCCGTTCATCCCCACCGTGCCGGTGCCCAGCGGATACCCGAGAATGGCCACCGGCGCCCCAATCCGCGTCGCGCCGCCGCTCCGCGCGATGCCCAAGACCGTCGGGTAGGTGCCGGGCGTCGTGATGCGCAGGAAGGCCAGTTCGTCGGTCTCGCTCACGATCTCGATGCGCGCCCGCCTCCACTGGCCGGCCGTGCCGTCGAAGGCCACCGCGATGCGCTGGGCCTGCATGCCGTCCGGCTTCCGTACCACGTGACGGTTGGTGACGACGAGTCCGTTCGGCAGCACGTTGAAACCCGTGCCGCTCTCGCGGGACGAATCCGGAAACTCGACGACCAGGAACACCACCGCCTTCTGGTTCGCGGCGGCAATGCGCTCGTAGTCCATCTGCGCGATGCGGGCGGTGCGCGTCTGTTGGTCCCGCATCTGCGCGGCCAGCGACGACACGTCGCCGCCGCGTGCTTGCTGCGCCCGCAGGGCGGACGCCAGGCGCTCGGTCTCGGCGCGTGCGGAATCCAGGGCGGCATCGGCGATGCCGGTCTCCGCGAGCTTCCGGCCCAGCAGTAGGCTCAGCGAGTCGTTGGCGGCCAGCAGCGCTTCCAACTGCGCGCGGGCCTCGGCGCTGCCCTTCTGCGTCATCCAGACGGCGGCGACGGCCCCCACGATGACCACGGCCGTCAGTCCCATGACCATCCGCTTCAGGGCGCCCGTCTGCTTCCGCACCGCCATCGCCACGCGCACCTCGGGGGAGGGGCGCGCCTGCGCCACGTCACCGCGGACCGGCGTTGACATCCGCGTGGCCGGGGCCGACGCCTCGGCGCCCGCGCGGAATTCCGCGGTCGGCCCCTCGCCGCCGAACTGGATCACGTCGCCCTCGCGCAACCGGTGCTCGCCGCTCAGCCGCTGCCCGTTGACGAAGGTGCCGTTGGTGGACCCGATGTCCACGAGCACGAGCCCGCCGTCCACCGCGCGGATCTCGGCGTGGCGCGACGAGACCTCGAGATCCCGGTCGACGTCGAACCGCAGGTCGTTGATGGGGTGCCGCCCGATGGCGACCACTGCCTTGTCGAAGCGTTCGCGTGATCCGGCCCGTGCGCCGCCGGTGATGCGAAGCTCGAAGCCCACCGGCTCAGCCCTGGAGCCAGCGGAATAGCATGGTCCCGACGACGAGTCCGGCGAGGGCGCCGAAGAACCAGCGTAGCGAGCTGACGGGAATGCGGCCACCGGGCGGAACCGTCGAGGGTCCCGCTGGCGTCGCCGGCTCAATGCGCGCCGTGGGGCCATCGCCGGCGTTGCCGACCACCACCGCATCCTGCGGACGTACCGGTTCGAGCTCCAGCGTCGGGATCTCGGACTCGTCGAGGGCGCTGAGCTGCGGGATGGACGCGCGGTCCAGGGGCATCGTCGGGCGCTCCTGGGAGCCGCGGTACACGCGATGCTTGAGGGCCTCCCCGCCGCTCGCCACCAGGCCGTCGCCCTCGAATCGTGCGGTGACCACCGTGATGTTGTCCGGTCCGCCCGCCTCATTGGCCATGTCGATCAGCCGCTTGCAGACCTCGACCAGATCCGACTCCGCGCGGACCACGGCGGCGATCTCGTGCGCCCGCACCAGGCCCGAGAGGCCGTCCGAGCAGAGCACCAGCACGTCGCCGCGCATCACCTGCTGCGAGGTCAGGTCCACCTTGATCTTGGCTTCGGGGCCCAGCGCCTGCAGGATGATGTTGCGACGCTCGCTGACCTCGGCCTCCTCGGGCGTCATCTCCCCGGCCTCAATCAGCTTCTGCATCAGCGACTGGTCCTTCGTGATCTGGATGGCCTCGCCGTTCCGCACGATGTAGCCGCGGGAGTCGCCCACCTGGCAGAGGTACAGCGTGTCGCCGAGCAGGCCGGCGATGGTCGCGGTGGTGCCCATGCCCCGGTTCTCGGGGTGCGCCTGCGCGTAGCCGTGAATCGTGGCGTTGGCGGATTCCGTGGCGCCCTTGAGCGCGTGCGCGAAGGTCTCGGCGTCCGTGGCCTGCGCGTTGCGCCATCGCGCGTCGAGTTCCTTCAGTATCACCTCGACGGCCATCGAGCTGGCAATCTCGCCAGCCGCGGCGCCGCCCATGCCGTCGGCGACCATGAAGAACGAGCCGCGGGGACCGCAGGCGTGCATCCGCACCTCGGGCTGCAACGACGCGTTGAACGTTGTCAGGTCCGCGACGGCAAACGTGTCCTCGTTGTGCTCACGCGTGCGACCCACGTCCGTCCGTCCGAAGACGTGGACGAGGACCGGAGCGTCAGAAGAGGAAGAGCCCGTCACGGAAGCAGGGTGCAGGAAGGGAGGGAGCGCGCCTCGCACATCTTATGCGCGGGGCACAACGGACGCGAGGCTAGGGGAGACGAGGCGAAAGTGATGCGGGTCACGAACACCCCTGCAAGGCCAGGTCGGCGGCCGAGCGTCGGCCGCTGTCCGTATGGACGTCCTTCACCTTCCGCGCGGCCGCACAGGTACCCTCGGCGTCCTCGAGCACCACGTTTGCCAGCATCGCGACGAACCACGATTCGCCGAGCTGGATTCCGGTCAGCGTCGGTTGGAGCGCCTGCACCTCGGCGAGGATCCGGCGCGCCGTCGTGCGTGTGGCATTCTCATCCTGCAGCTCGCTGCCCCACGCCTCGAGCCGCGGCATCACATTCACCACCGCGGGCGGATTCGTGCCCGCATTCGCCGGCGGATTCCCGCTATTGCCGCTCGGCGGACGCGGCCCCGGATTCGTGCCTGGCGTGCGCCCTTGATTGAGCGGTGCGCTCATCGCGGTGGCGTTGGGGTCGCCGGCCGGTGCCGCCGCGTTGCCTGTGTTACCGGCCGGATCCGCGAGCGAGTTCGGCGTGTTCTCCGCCGCTGCCGCCGCTGCCGCCGCTGCCGCCGCCGGGTCCGTGGCGGGATCGGGCGTCTTGGCAAACTGCGTGAAGCCGACGTAGCCGAGCACGGCCACCGCTGCGATGCCTCCGATGATCGGGACCAGCGGTGACTTCTTCTGCGGCGCCTGCACGGGTGCGGCCTGTGACGCGCGCTCCGGCGACTTCGAGGACACCCGCGTGGCCGGCATTGGGCGCGTGGCCGCCCGGGGGGCGCCCGCGGCCGCTGCAGACTGCGCGCCGATCACCATCGTCGCGCCCTCGGTCGCCGCCACCGTCGGCATCGACTCCAGGGCCGCCGCGAAGTCCCGACCAAAGGTGGCGGCCGACTGAAAGCGCTCGCCGGCGTCGCGGGCCAGCCCTCGGTCCAGCACCGCCTGCACCGTGTCCGGCCAGCTCACGTCCGGCCGCATTTCCGCCAGCGTCCGCGGCCGGTCGGTGAGGCGCATGATCATCGCCTCCTGTGCGGTCTCGCTCGGGAACGGCAGCGTCCCGGTGAGCGCATTGAAGGCCACCAGCGCCAGCGAATAGATGTCCGATCGACCGTCGAGCTTGTCACCCGCCAGCTGTTCCGGACTCATGTACTCGGGCGTGCCCACCACGAGGCCGGTCTTGGTCACCTTCTGGGCGTCGCTGGAACTGGCCTTCGCGATGCCGAAGTCCACGACCTTCACGAGATCCGAGCCGTCGCGGTTCCTCGCGACCATGATGTTGTCGGGCTTCAGGTCGCGGTGCACGATGCCGGCGTCGTGCGCCACCTGCAGGGCGTCGGCGGTCTGGTGCACGATGCGCGCCGCGCGCGCCGGGGCGAGGCCGTTGCCTTCCTCGATCAGGTCCGTCAGCGGCTTCCCCTCGATGAACTCCATCGCGAGGTAGATCAGGCCGTCGGGCGTCTCGCCGAAGTCGTAGATGCCGCAGATGTTCGGATGGCTGAGGCGCGATGCGTTGGCCGCCTCCCGGTTGAACCGCGCAATGGCGTCCGGGTCGCTGTTCATGCCCGGGTTCATGACCTTGAGCGCGCTCTTCCGCCCCATCTTGACGTGCTCGGCCAGATACACCGTGCCCATGCCGCCTTCGCCGAGCTTCTTCATGACGTGATAGCGGTCCGCGACCACGCTGCCGAGCAGGTCGGCGCTGGCGCTGGCCGAGCGCAGCGCCGTCCCGTCACGTGGGCAGAAGCGCTCGCTCAGCGGATACTCGGTGCCACAGGTGGGGCAGATCTTCTGTTCGCTCACAGCCGCTCCACGCGCAGGGTCTGGTCGCCCAGCAGGATCCGCTGGCCGGCCTTCACGGGCCGCTCGCCGCGCACCGCCACGGCCACCCCGTTGCGGCTCCCGAGGTCGAGCACGATGAAGTCAAGGTCCTCACTCCGGATCTCGGCGTGTCGCCCACTCATCGTCTGGTCGTAGGCAAAGAGCCAGTCGCCGTCGGTGCGTCCGACCACCACCGAGCGGGCCGGCGAGAGATGGCAGGAGTCGCGCGCCGATCCATCGGCACGCAGCTGCTGCAGCACCGCCACGTCCGCGCTCGGCGTCGACGACCCGAGGCGACGCGTTGCATCGGCCTCGGGCGGGTTCGGGCCCGGGAAGCCCAGGCGGCGGAAGCGGATGATCTGCGAGCCGATCAGCACCGTGTCGCCGTCCTGCAGCTTGTATGGCTCCGCCTGGTACAGCCAGGTGCCGTTGCGCGAGCCGAGGTCGCGCAGGTAGAGCTGGCCGTCGCGGAACGAGAGCTGTGCGTGCACCGGACTCATGTAGACGTCATCACTGAAGCGGATCTCGCCGTCAGCGCGGCCGATGGTCGCTTCCGGGCCCTCCATGGTCCAGGTCCGCGCGGGCTGACCGGCGGCGTCGAGGATGGCGATGGTCGGTCCCTGCTTCGCGGCCTTCGCCGAGAATGCCACCGTGCTGTTCGGCACCGACGGGGGCTCGATGGTGTGGTCCACGCGCGTGCCGCAGCGGGCGCAGAAGACGTCGACCCCAGGGGTGACCTGCGCGCTGCAGGACGCGCAGACGATGACGCTGGTCGCCGGCCGTGGCGCCGCATCCGCCGCCACCCGCCCTCCGCACTTCGGGCAGAAAGGCATCGCCGGGTCCACTGGCGTGCTGCAATATCGACACGGCGTCTTCATGCCGGTGCCCGCTCCCTGCCCGGTAGCCGGCTGCCGGGACGCCCGCGTGTCGGGCAGCGTGATGTCCATCGCGTTCGGTGCCCGCGGGGTGGGCGCGGCCGCCGGTGCCGCCGCCGTGGCGGGTGCTCCCCGCACGGGCATCACCCCCCCCCCCCACGTCACGCACGG
>JAYQOZ010000168.1:0-3504 GCA_038145035.1 Gemmatimonadaceae bacterium
CCCCGGGCTCGTTGCCGCGGCGTCCGGCGGCCAGCACCTCGTCCACCACGGCCTGATCGTTGCCCATCACGCCGACGGTGGTGTTGCCGAGGGCGATCACCACCGCGCCCGTCAGCGTCGCGGCGTCGATCACCGCCTGAGGCTTGTAGCGCTTGGCGAAATGCAGCACGTCGGCGAGCACGAGGCGGCCTTCGGCGTCGGTGTTCTGGATCTCGATGCTGGTGCCGTCGCCGGCGCGCACCACGTCGCCGGGGCGGATGGCGTCACCATCGATCACGTTGGTGGTGGAGCCCACCAGTGCGACGACGTTCACGCGTGGCCGCAGGCGGGCGACGGCCTCCATGGCACCGAACACCCCGGCGGCGCCGGACATGTCGAACTTCATGAGCTCCATGCCTGCAGGCGGCTTGAGGCTGACGCCGCCGGTGTCGAAGCAGAGGCCCTTCCCCACCAGCGCCACCGGTGCCTCGCCGCGGCGCCCACCCTTGTATTCGAGCACGATGAGCTTGGGGTCCTGCGTGGTGCCCTGTGCGACGGCGAGGAAGGAACCCATCTTGAGCCGCTGCATCTCGCGGCGTCCGAGGACCTTCACGCCGAGTTTGTGCCGCCTGGCCATGTCACGGGCCGTGCGGGCCAGGTACTCGGGCGTGCAGATGTTGCCCGGCAGCATCGCGAGGCGACGGGCGAGGCGCTGGCCCTCGGCCACGGCGACGCCGGCGGCCAGCGGACTGGCTGAGGCGCGCACGTTCTCCACGTGGATGGTCGCCGCCTTGAGCGGCTTCTTCTTGCGCGAGGCGGCCGTCGGGGAGTGCAGCTCGCGAAACTCCCAGCTACCCTGCGACAGCCCGACGATCACGCCCTCGAGGCGCTCACCCATCAGGTCGTCGGCCCAGAGGGTCATCGTGCCGACATTGAGGCCGTTGGCCTTGCGCCCGGCCAGCATCGCGGCGCGTGTGAGGCCGCGCGTGTCGCCGTCGCCTGCGCCAACCAGCAGTACGCGCTGCGGACCGCTGCCGCCGTTGATCAGGAGCAGCGTCTCGTCCCTTGCGCCAGTGAAATCCTTGCGACGCAGCGCCAGCGTGAGGGCGCCGTCGAGCGCCTTGTCCACGCCCTTGAGCGCCGCGGGCGGCGAGGCCTCGCTCGGCAGGAGCACCGCGAGCAGCGGCGTGGCGCCACGCGCCGGATCGCCGCGCTTCACGCTGAACGACACGGACATCAGTCCATCCCCTTGATGATGGCGTCGCCGAAGCCCGAGGTGCTCACCTCGGTCGCGCCCTGCTTCTGCCGGGCGAGATCGTACGTGACCGTCCTGGCCGCGATGGCCTGCTCGAGGCCGGTGATGATGAGCCTGCCGGCCTCGTCCCATCCCATCTGGTCCAGCATCATGACGCCGGAGAGGATGACGCTGCCGGGATTGATCTTGTCGAGCCCCGCGTACTTGGGCGCCGTGCCGTGCGTGGCCTCGAACACCGCGGCCTCGTCACCGACGTTGCCGCCCGGCGCGATGCCCAGTCCGCCCACCTCCGCCGCCAGGGCGTCGGAGATGTAGTCGCCGTTGAGGTTTGGCGTGGCCACCACCGAGTACTCGTCCGGGCGCAACAGGATCTGCTGGAACATCGAGTCGGCGATGCGGTCCTTGAGGACCACGGCATCGGCGCGGGCGCCATTGCCCGCCTTGCCCAGGTCCGCCTCGGCCACCACCTGGCCGGCGAACTTCTCGCGCGCCAGCTCATAGCCCCAGTCACGGAAGGCGCCCTCGGTGAACTTCATGATGTTGCCCTTGTGCATCATCGTCACCGACGGGCGCTGCGTCTTGATGGCATAGCGGATGGCCATCTCGATGAGGCGCTTGGAGCCGAAGGCCGACATCGGCTTGATGCCGATCGCACTTTCCGGCCGCACCTTCTTGCCGAACTCCTTCTCCAGGAACTCGCGCAGCTTGGTGGCCTCCGGCGTGCCGGCCTTGAACTCGATGCCGCTGTAGACGTCCTCGATGTTCTCGCGGAAGATCACCATGTTGACCTTCTGCGGCTCCTTCACCGGCGCACCCACGCCCTGGAAGTAGCGCACGGGCCGGATGCAGGCGTAGAGGTCCAGTTCCTGCCGCAGCGCGACGTTGAGCGAGCGGATGCCACCGCCCACCGGCGTCGTCAGCGGGCCCTTGATGGCAATCTTGAACTCGCGCACCGCCTCCAGCGACTCCGCCGGCATCCACTCGCCGGTGGCGTTGAACGCCTTCTCGCCGGCGAGGATCTCCATCCAGTGGATCTTCCGCTTGCCGCCGTAGGCCCGCTCCACCGCCGCGTCGAATACGCGCACGCTGGCGCGCCAGATGTCCGCGCCGGTGCCGTCGCCCTCGATGAACGGGATGATCGGGTGATCCGGCACCTTGAAGTCGCCGCCGGAGGCTTCGATGCGCTCACCAGAGCTCGGGACCTTCGCGTGCTTATACGTGGCCATTATCCGCTGACGTTGGAGGAAACCGAAAGCTAGGGAGCGGCTCTGCTGCCGAGCAAGCGCCGTGCGTCATTCACGCCACGCGGTCCGGCAGCGGCTGTCCGGCGAAGGCCGCCTCGAGGTTCGCCAGCGCGCGGAAACCCATGGCCTCGCGCGTTTCCACGGTGGCGGATCCGAGGTGCGGCAGGAGCACGACGTTCTCGCGTGCGAGCAGCCCGGGGTGCACCTCCGGCTCGCGTTCGTAGACATCCAGCCCGGCACCCGCGAGGCGGCCGGCCGCCAGCGCCTCGACCAACGCCGCCTCGTCCAGCACGTCGCCGCGTGCGGTGTTGATCAGCACGGCCCGTGGCGGCAGTTGCGCCAGCTGCGCGGCGCCGATCAGGTGCCGGGTGTCCGGCGTGGCCGGACAGTGCAGCGAGAGCACATCGACCGTGCCGAGCAGCGCGTCGAGGCTGGGCAGCAGCGTGACCCCCAGCGGCGCCGCGACGGCGGGATCCGGGCGGCGTGTCCAGGCGAGCACCTGCATCCCGAAGCCCTGCCGCGCACGCTGGGCCACCGCGCGGCCGATGCGCCCGAGCCCGACGATGCCCAGCGTCTTGCCGCTGAGCCGCGTGCCGAGCAGGTGCGTCGGCCGCCACCCCGCCCAGCGGCCCGCGCGGAGTTCGCGCTCGCCTTCGCCCGCGCGTCGCAGCACGGACAGCATCAGCAGGAGCGCCAGGTCTGCGGTGTCATCCGTGAGCACATCCGGCGTGTTGGTCACCACGACTCCCGCCGCGGCCGCCGCCGCGAGGTCGATGTGGTTCACGCCCACGCCGAAGTTCGCGACGATGCGCGCCCGGCGCCCGGGCTGCGTGAAGCAGCCCGCCGTCACGCGGTCGGTGACCGTACAGAGCACGCCGTCCGCCTCACGGAACGCCTGCCGGAGCTCGTCGCCACTGAGCGCGCGATCCTCCCTGGCCTGCCGCAGCTCGCATCGAGCCGCCAGCGCCTCTTCCACGGCGGCCGGGAGCCGCCGCGTCACCCAGACGACCGGGCGCACCTCAGGCG
>JAYQOZ010000168.1:3514-5795 GCA_038145035.1 Gemmatimonadaceae bacterium
CGCCTGCGCCGAGCGGCACCGCGACGCCCGCATCGTGCAGCGCCAGCTCCGCCAGGCCGAGGGCACCGAGCAGCATGCCTTCGTTGAGGTCACCGAGATGGCCGATGCGGAAGACCTTCCCATTCAGGCGCCCCAGCCCCGAGCCCAGCGCCATGTTCCAGCGCGAATAGGCGTGCGCGATCACCTGCCGCGCGTCCCTGCCCTCTGGTACGACGATGCCCGTCACCGTATTGGAGCGGCGCTCCGGATCGCGCGCACAGATGCGCAGCTCCCAGGCGGAGACTGCACGCCGCACGCCCTCGGCCAGCCGCGCGTGCCGGGCGTGCACCGCCGGCAGGCCCTCTTCCGCCATCATGTCCAGCGCCTCGCGCAGGCCGAACATGTGGGCGAGCGGCGGCGTGTACGGGAAGTAGCCCTGGTCGTTGTGCAGCACCTGCGGGCGCAGGTCGAAGTAGTGCCGCTGGAAACGCGTCGTCTCGATCCGCTCCATCGCGCGCGGCGAGAGCGAGACCATGCCAAGCCCCGCCGGCATCATGAAGCCCTTCTGCGAACCGGTGATGGCCACGTCCACGCCCCAGGCATCCTGCTGGAACTCGAGCGATCCGATGGAGCTGACGCCGTCCACCAGCAGCAGCGCCGGGTGCCCCGCAGCATCGATCGCCTCGCGCAGGCCGGCGATGTCGTTGGTCACGCCGGTGGCGGTCTCGTTGTGCACCACCAGCACCGCCTCGTAGGCCTGCGCGGTGTCGGCGGCGAGTCGCTCCCCGACGGCGGCCGGATCCAGGGCCTCGCCCCACTCGAGGTCCATCACATCCACCTTGAGCCCCAGCTTCTCGGCCGTGTCGATGAACAGGTGCGAGAACTGGCCAATCCGTACCGCGAGGACACGATCGCCCGGGTTAAGCGTGTTGGTGATGGCTGCCTCCCACATGCCCGTGCCGGTGGCGGCAAACAGGAAGGGGCGCCCCTCGGTGGTCCCGAAGACCGGTTTGATGTCGCGCAGCAGGCGGTGGGTCAGCTCGGGAAAGGCGCTGGAGCGATGGTCCTCCTGCGCCCGGTGCATCGCGCGCAGCACGCGGTCGGGCACATTCGAGGGTCCGGGGACAAAGAGATGGTGGTGTCCGGGCATCGGCGTGTTGGTGGGAGTCCCCGGGCAATGTAGCTTGCACCTATGGCCGTGCCCACCGTGCTTCCCCCGCCGTCGCAGCGATTGGCGCGCGCGCTGACCCTCCGCTGCCCCGAGTGTGGATCGGGCGGGCTGTTCCGCCACTGGCTGCGATTGCAGCCGCGCTGTCCCCGCTGCGCCCTGCGCCTCGACCGCGCGACTCCCGATCACTTCGTGGGCGCGTATCTCGTGAACCTGATCATTGCGGAGCTGCTGTTCGCCTTCGGATTCGGGGCCTGGCTGCTGGCGGTGTGGCCTGATGTGCCCTGGGGGCGCATCGAGGTGGTCGCCGTGATCGCGATGATCCTCTCACCGCTGTTCACCTACCCGTTCACGCGCACCGTCTGGCTGGCGGCGGACCTGATCTTCGACCCGCCCAAGGCCAGCGACCGCTGACGCCGGGCGTCCAGCGCACCGATGCAATGCCCGGAGTGGGGATCGAACCCACATGAGGTTGCCCTCGCGGGATTTTGAGTCCCGTGCGTCTGCCAGTTCCGCCATCCGGGCGACGACGCGGAAAGCTAACAGCTGCACCTGTGCCGGCGGCACTCGGCTCGAGGCTGTCCGACGCCGCAGCGACCCGGATTCCCGGTTCTGATTCCCGGCGGATACGACCGGGCGGCCAGCGCGGGCTCGCCCGACGATGACCCCCAAGGACAAGGGTTCTCGAAACCCCTGGGCGTCAGCGCAGGGCGGGAGGCCGTCTCCCAGCTCTTGGCATAGGGGCACCCGGCCGCCGGGCGCCTGGCGGCGGTCCCTGCTCGCGCAGCTCGTTCATCCGGCGCTGCACCTGCTCCTGCAGCCCGAAGAGCCTCGCCCGCTGCACCGGGGTAAGGAATGTGGCGAACTCCTTCTGCTCGGCCTCGACCAGTTCGAGCCGCTGGCGCTGCAGCTGCAGGGTGCGATCAAGGAGCTCCCCCACCCGCGGCTGCGACGCGCTGTCGCCGGCGGCCAGCGCGGCACGCAGCTCCAGGCGCACCTGTCGTTCGCGTTCGAGCAGCTGCCGTCGCTGTCCCTCAAAGCGGCGATTGGCGACCTGCAGCTTGCGTACCTGCTCGTCGTTCAGGCCAAGCTGATTGCGCATCATCTGCGGCATGCGGGCGCGCCCGCGTGCCT
>JAYQOZ010000169.1:0-5776 GCA_038145035.1 Gemmatimonadaceae bacterium
CTATACTATATAAAAACGCCTCCGGTGAGCTGAGCTCAGCGGAGGCGTCGGACGGTGCGGAGGGTGCCGCTGCGGGCCTAACGCCCCACTGGCTCCAGGCGCCAGATGCCCGTCGGCGCCCCGGCACGATCTTCGATGGCCAGGTAGACCAGCCCGTCGCTGCCCTCGCGGACGTCGCGAATGCGGCCCTTGCCGCGCAGCAATGTCTCGTCCTCGAGGATCTTCGTGCCGTCGAGCTTGAGGCGCACCAGTACCTCACCGGCCAGCGCGCCGGTGAGGATGCTGCCCTGCCAGCCCGGGAAGCGGTTCCCGCGGTAGGTCATCAGGCCAGACGTCGCGATGCTGGGCACCCAGACCTTCACCGGCTGCTCCATGCCCTCACGCACCGTCGTCGGATGAATCTGTGTGCCGGAGCGATAGTTGACACCGTAGCCAATCACCGGCCAGCCGTAGTTCCTGCCCGCCTGAATCAGGTTGAGCTCGTCACCGCCCTGCGGCCCGTGCTCCGTGGCCCAGACCTGATTGGTCGCCGGGTGTACGATCAGGCCCTGCAGGTTGCGATGGCCGTAGCTGTAGATCTGCGGCAACGCGTCGCTGCGGCCCACGAACGGGTTGTCCGCCGGTACGCGGCCGTCATCGTGCAGCCGCAGGACCTTGCCGTTGTGCACCATCAGGTTCTGCGCCGGATGCGCCATCAGCGCGTCGACGTCACCCGACGGCATCACCTGACGGTCGCCCACGGTGATGAACAGGTAGCCGTCACGGTCGAACGCCAGGCGTGAACCGTAGTGGCCCCGGCCCTGGGACCAGGCGTTGGCCTCAACGATCTCCTGCACATCCTGCAGGCGATCGTTCTCGAACCTGCCACGAATGACTGCCGTGGTGTTCTGCGATCCGTCGGTGCTGGGCTTGGAATACGAGAGGTAGACGAGGCGGTTGCTGGCGAATTGCGGGTGCAGCACCACGTCGAGCAGGCCGGCCTGGTTGCCGGTCACGACCGTCGGCACTCCCTCCACGGCGTTCGGCAGGAGCTGGCCATTGCGCACGATGCGCAGGCGGCCCGGACGCTCGGTCACGAGCATGTCGCCGTTCGGCAGGAAGGCCATCGACCAGGGATTCATGAGGCCGTCCACCACCTGCACCAGCCGGAACTGGTGGTAGGACGAGCGCATCACGTCGGGCTGGGCGCCGGCCACGGAGGGCAGGAATGCGGCGGCCGCCACGAGCAGGCGAAGACGAGCGGACATCGAGACTCCAGAAAGTGTTGAAAACGACTGCCTCGGAAGATGACGGCTTCGGAGGCGATGGCAAGCGGGTGACGGCGTAGGAAGGGTGCGGCTGCCTGACATACGCAGCGCTAGACTCGGGCGTTCGCCGTCGCGCGCCCGGGAGCGCGATCCCCACCACACGCCTCGAGGATCCCGATGCGCTCCCACCGTTCCCTCACGCCGACGCTGCTCCTGGCGCTGGCGCTGCTCGGCGCCTGTTCGGACCGACTCGACGCCCCGATTGCGGGCCCTGTCCATCTCCCCCGCGAGGCCGCCACCCAGGGGAGGCTGCGCGACGCCGACATCGACCGGGGCGACAGCCACTTTAGCGCCACCGTCAGCACCACCACCGAGTTCGAGGATCATCTCACCGATGCCCTTGGCGCGGCGGACCTCATCCTTGAGCCAATCGTCGAATCTGTCTACATCGAAGGCGGCTATGCCACGGACGGCTCCGTGCGATTCGGCACCTGGTTCGACGATGCCGTGCGCAGCCCGGACATCGGCTCGGTGCGACTCGAGGACGGGCGTCTGAACGTCTATGACCACGGCGGCCTGCGCACGGCGAGCGAATGGTTCGACCTCTTCCTCGCGATGGTCGGCCTCCCCGGCGGCTCCGTGCAGGGAGCGTTCTTCCCGATGGGCCCTATCGCCGGCAACGTCTGCTATCCCGGTGACCCCACGTGCGGCCCGGCCATGGAGTCCACGACGCTGCCGCCTGGTGCCACGGTCACCCAGGACGGCGACCTGATGGAGCTCCGTTGGTCGCCGACCGACGGCGAGGTCGGGACGTTCGGGACCCGCGAGGGCGTCGAGGTCGTCCAGCGCTTCCGTCGGCTACGCGCGCGCAGCGGCGGCGACGACGCCTGGCGCCTCGAGGAGACAGTGCACACCACGCGCGAGATGCGTGGCACGCTGCCCGTCGTCACCCGTCGCAGCAGCCGCATCGCGTATGGGGCCTGGCGACGGAACCCGGTCAGGGACTCGCTGCGACTTCACCGGGCGCGGGAGGCGGCCTCGACCGCGCCGACCGCAGCCGTGTCACGTCCCCACGGCGCCACGGCGGCCCTGCGCAGCGGCAGCAGCAGTGGCAGCAGTGGCAGCAGTGGCAGCAGTGGCAGCAGTGGCAGCAGTGGCAGCAGCAGTGGCACGGACAGCCCGGTCATCGCCAAGAGCCCCGACGCGAGTGCCATTTCCGGGCGCTGCGAGCGCGGCGTCGGCGACTTCGACCGTTGGTACGGGCGCGTTGGCGGCATCGAGGTCGTGTACCAGCACGGCCTCTGCAGCGAGGCGACCGTTTTCCAGGAGTTCGACGCTCGGCTCTCCCTCTCGATCAGCATCGCCCGCGCCCGCGCGTTCAGCCTGGAGTCCACCGACCGGGTGGAGGATCAGGTGACTGACCTGCGCGCGAAACTGAACTACAAGCCCTCGCCGTCGCAGGTCATGATCGGGCATAGCCAGGGCGGACTCGTGGTCCGGCGCTTCGGCCAGCGATATCCCGAAATGGTACGCGCGGTGCTGACCATCGGTACGCCGCACCAGGGAGCCTATCTCGCGGACTTCGGTCCGGAATCCGTGCGCGACCTGATCGCGCAGGTGCTCAGCCTGCAGTGCTATGCGGCCCCGCTCTGCGACTTCCTCACTGACGTCTGGGCCGACGTCATCGCCGGAAGGCTCACGCTGGGCCTCGACGCCGCGGTGCCGATCTTCGAGAACCTCCGCACGGGCTCGCCATTCCACGCCGCGCTGAATTCCACACCGGAGTTCTTCCCGCGCGTCGGCATCGAGACCGTCCCCAGTTCGCGGTGGAACCTGGCCCGCATGGTCGGTGACGACCGCTCGCCGTTCAGCCGCCTGCTGGACGACAAGCGCCCCGGTGGTGACGCCCTGGTGACGTCCGTGGCACAGGTCTACGCGGCGGCCCGCTGGATGAATGCCGCCAGCATCTTCCTGATGTTCACCGTCACCCCGTACGGAGGCGGTATGGACTGCAATCGACAAAGCGTCGCGTCGTATTGGCCGGGATGTTCCTACGCCGGCTCCCTGCAGCAGTGGTACACCGCCGAGCACCAGCAGTACCTGCTGTACCTCCTCTACGACATCTCGGGGCGCATCATGGCGCTCATGGACCGCCTGGATGGCACCTGGAACTACCTGGTTGACCGCAAGCGTGAGGGCTCCGACGGCCTCGTGCACCAGCCGTCGCAGCGGTATCCGAACTCCCCGGGCACGTACGCGGCACGGCGCGTCGCGATCATCGGCCGCAGCGCGGACGCACACTCCGGCCAGCCGAAGAGTCCCGCCGTGATGCTGGCGACCATCGATGTCCTGCGGGCCCTCGGGCTCGGAGGCAGTAAGTGAGCGCTCGCGATCTCGCGACGCTCTCCGCGCTTGCGCTCGCCGCCCTCGTGACGGTGGGCTGCGAGCCGGCGCTCCCCCTGGGGTCGTCGCGGGGAGAGCAGGGCACGCGGCCCCTGCGGCTTCTGATGCAACGAACCACCGACGAGACCTTCGACAGCTTTCCGGTGGTCACTGACGGTCAGCGCCTCTTTGCGCAGACGCGCAGGGGTGAGCTCATTGCGCTCGATGCCGAGTCCGGCGACCCCCTGTGGAAGATCCCCGCGATCGGCGCGGACATCCCGGCCGGCCAGCCCGTGGTTGAGCAGGGCGTGGTCGTGGTGCCGTCGGAGCTGGTGCGCGCGTTCGACGCGGCCACCGGTGCCCCGCGGTGGGAGGTGCCGCTCCCGTTCACCGGGGAGTTCGGCCTGCCCGTGGCCGAGGACGGCGTCGTGTACTTCGGGACCGACACGCTGCTCTACGCACTCGACGTGCAGACCGGTGCGGAACGCTGGCGCGCCGCCGTCGGTGCCGCGTGGCCACACGGGGGTTACGCAAGGGCGCTGACGTACCACGAGGGGATGCTGTACCTCTGCGGGCAGTCGTTGCTCGAGCCCAACGGCTTCCGCACGGCCGGTGCGGTGGCGGCCATCGATGCCGCCACCGGCGAACGGCGTTGGGAGTACGAGATGCGCTTCGAGGATGACTTCAGCTACTGCGTCGGCGAGCCGCTGGTCGCTGGCGCCGCCCTCATACTGAGCGACTTTGGCAGCAACAACGTCGTGGCCGTCGATCGCGCCACGGGGGCCTTCCGTTGGCGCCGCCGTGGCGCCGAGGGCTGGGTCGGGCCGTGGACGCCGCCCGCATGGCGCGGCGACACGCTCTTCGCCGCCCTCGGCGATGGGGACGTGATCGCCCTCGACCGGCGAAGCGGGGCGACGCTCTGGCGCACGGCGGTCGGCGGCACGATGAAGACGACGGAACGCTGTGGCTCCGTCCTGCTTGCCCACGACTATCGGTTGCACGTGCTCGACCCCCGAACGGGGACGGTTCGAGCCGCGGATGTCACGGCGGACTGGCCCAACGCCGGCGTCGTGGTCTCGCGCTTCCTGGTTCGCGGCGACACGGCCTGGGTGTTCGGCGTGGACTACCTCGCGAAGATGCTCTGTCCGCGCTGAGTGACCGCTGTTGGTCGCGACTCGAACAGGGGCGGCCACCAGTAGGTGACCGCCCCTGTCGTCCCGCTCCTGTCGTCCCGCTCCTGCGTCTACTCCGGGCGCCGGCTGCTGCTGCCTCGCCCACCACTGCCGCTGCTGCGGGCCCCGCCACTGCTCCGGCCCGAGCTCCCGGCACTGCGCGCGCCACCGCTGCTGCCCTTCGGTACCGAGGCGCGCGGGGCAAACCTGCTGCTCCGTCGCTGGGTGCTGGGGCGCGATGAGCCGGTACGTGAGATCGCGTCACGGACTGCCCTGGACGACTCCCGGCTTGGCGCGCTGGCCCGTGGCGCGCCCTGGCGCGTGCTCGTCACGGCATCGCGTACCGCGCCGCCGTCCCGCGACGGGCGGTCGGTCGGTGGGCGGTCTGTCACAGACCGCGTGGACGTCCTCGCCTGCGATGCGGTGCTGCTCCTCTTCGTCGTGGCCCCGGTGCCGCCGCTGCGCGTACCACGGGGATTCCACGTGCCATTGGCGACACGCTCGGTCAATCGCTTCTCACTCGTCTGCCCGGGCGACGGCGTCCGCTGACCCACCGCGTCCGAGCCGTTGCCTCGCGTACGTTCCGGTGCGCCCGCCAGCGGCGTCACGCGGCGGCTCCCATCGTTCGCGCGGTCATTGCGACGATCCACCTGGCCGACGCGCCGACCGGGCGTGCCGCGGCGGTCGAACGTGCTGCCCTTGTGCACCACGGTGTACCTGCGCAGCGGCGCCGGATCAAAACGGCGCTGCACGATGCGGCGGTTCACGACCACGGTCGTATGGCGCGGTGAGACGTAGATGGGCGAGATGACCACCCAGGGTCGGGCGACGACGACCCAGCGCGGGCCGCGCGTGTGCCAGCCGTGATAGTAGACCCGGTGGCCCCACCAGTCGAAGTCGTAGGTCAGCCAGACGCCGATGGGATACGAGACGCCCCAGGACCAATATGCGGGGTGCGCGGCCGCCACGTAGATC
>JAYQOZ010000170.1:0-5710 GCA_038145035.1 Gemmatimonadaceae bacterium
GGACCACGGCGTCCGGAATGCGCTCGAGCAGCAGGGACTCGAGCCGGTCGCGCATGGCGGCCATCTCGGTCCAGTGCGCCTCGCGCTCCTCGAGCGCCAGCTCCATCGCGCGGGCCAGGCCCACGGCGGCCGCGACGTTCTCGGTGCCAGGGCGACGCCCGCGGTCCTGCTGACCGCCGAAGAACAGCGGCTCGATGGCCGCGCCGCGCCGGATGTAGAAGGCACCGATGCCCTTGGGTGCGCCGAGCTTGTGGCCGCTCACGGCGACGAAGTCGAACGGCGTCTCCCCTGCGTTCACGACCACCTTGCCGAAGGCCTGCACGGCATCCGTGTGGAACACGGCGCCGGCCTCGTGGGCCAGCCTGGCGAGCTCGGCGATGGGCTGGATGACGCCAGTCTCGTTGTTCACCCACATCACGGAGACCAGCGCCACGTCGGCGGTGATCTTCGCCTTCGCGTCGTCGAGGTCCACCGTGCCGTCGGCGCGCATCTTGAGGAAGCGCTCCTCGGCCCCCTCCTTGGCGGCCTGATGCACGGACTGCAGCACCGCCTTGTGTTCCACCGGGCTCGAGACCACGGCCGTCTTGCCCTTGGCCTTCAGCAGGCGCCAGGCGCCGAGGACGGCGAGGTTGTCGGCCTCGGTGCCGCCCGAGGTGAAGCAGATCTCATCCGCGGTGGCGCCCAGGCAGGTGGCGATGCGCTCGCGGGCCTCGTCCAGCGCGGCGCGGGCCTCGCGGCCCCAGCGGTGCGTGGAGGAGGGGTTGCCGAAGCGGGGCCCGAAATACGGCGTCATCGCCTCCCAGACCTCCGGGCGGACCGGGGTCGTGGCGGCGTGGTCGAGGTAGATCGGGTTCTTGTCCTTGGCGGGCATCCCGTGAATATAAGGGAGCCTGGGACGCCCTAGTCCCCGTCCGGGAACTCGATGCGAAACAGCCGCATGGCCCCCGCGTCGAACAGGTAGACCGTCTCCACCCCAAACACGGCCGCGTATTCCCGGAGCTGCCGCCGGGTGGCCGGGAGCCGCGGATCCGCCGCCTCGCCGGTCTTCACCTCCACGATCACCCGCTCGTCGCCCATCTGCACGAGCAGATCCGCCCGGATGTCATACTCGGCGCGGCGTCCGTCGACGTGCATCACGCAGCGCTTGGTCAGCTGACGCGTCAGCACACGATGGCCCTGGGCCGCAAGCCACTCCTCGGCCAGCCGCTCCCCGTCCGCGGCCACGGCCATTCGTGCGTGCAGCACCCGGGCCTTCCACCAGCGGCGGACCACCAGCGCCAGCCAGGCGGCGAGCCCGAGCGCCGCGACGACAATCGCGGGGAGCAGGGCAGGCACCCAGGTTCCGAGTTCAGGCCGCATCCGGGGATGATGTCTGCAGGGCGGGCCCGGCGCGAGTAGTCTTTAGGGCACCTATGAAGACACTTCGCCTGCCACTCATGGTGCTGGGGATCCTCGTGGTCACGCTCTACGGCGTGTACGCCTGGCGGAACCCCGAGACCACCGACATCTCCACCGTGTCCCGTTCGGACGCGATGGGCGAGTTCATCCAGCTTTCCAATGGCATCACGCACTACGACCTCCGCGGGCCCGACAGCGCGCGCACCGTGGTGCTCGTGCACGGGTTCTCGGTGCCGATGTACATCTGGGACTCCACGGCCAAGGCGCTTGGTGAGGCCGGGTACCGCGTGCTGCGCTACGACCTGTTCGGGCGCGGGCTCTCGGACCGGCCGGATGCCTCCTACGACGGCACCTTCCACGCGAACCAGCTGAACGAGCTGCTGGATGCGCTCGGCATCGCGGGGCCGGTGGACGTGGTCGGGCTGTCGTTCGGCGGGCCGGTGAGTGCGTTCTTCACTACGCAGCACCGCGAGCGGGTGCGGACGCTGACGCTGGTGGATCCGATGACTTCGGCCGGGACGCCGCCAGCCTTCCTCGGCTGGCCGCTGCTGGGGCAGTGGTTCTGGCAGGTGGTGCGGGCGCCCGTCGCCGCACTCGGGCAGCCGTCGGACTTCCTGCACCCCGAGCGATTCCCGGACTGGGTGTCGCGCTACGAGCCGCAGATGAAGTACAAGGGCTTTGGGCGCGCGTTGCGGCGTTCGCTGCTGGCGGCTGCGGCGACGAATCTCGATTCGCTGTTCAATGCCGTCGGGACCGGTGCCGTGCCGACGCTGCTCATTTGGGGCAAGCAGGACAACACGACGCCGATCAGCGCGGCCGATGGGCTGATCGCGCGCATCCCGGGCATCCAGTTCCTGCCCGTGGACTCGGCCGGCCACCTGCCCGCAATGGAGCAGGGCGGGGTGGTGCACCCGGCGCTGCTGGCCTTCCTGGCGGCGCACTGAGTTGAGACTCAAGGAGCGGCTGCCGAACGCGCTGTCGCTCACGCGGCTGCTCGGCGTGCCGGCTTTGTTCCTGCTGGTGGGGCGCGAGCCGATCGGATGGTTCGTCGGGCTCTACGGGTTCCTTGGGCTCACGGACTGGCTCGACGGCAAGCTGGCGCGGGCCTGGAAGGTAGAGACCGACTTTGGCTCACGGCTCGATGCCATCGCGGATCTCGTGTACTACGTGAGCACGGCGTACTTCGCGTGGCGGCTCTTTCCGGACTATGTGCGGCCGAACCTGCCGTACATCCTTGGCGTGATCGCGCTGTATCCGGTGCTGTTGCTGGTCGGGAAGCTGCGCGCCGGGCGGGTGGTGCTGCCGCACACGCACCTGAGCCGAGTCGCCGGCGCGGTGGTGGTGGTCGTGGTGTTCCTGTCGTTCTTCGTGGACACCACGTGGTGGTTGCGGGGCACCGTGCTGCTATACGGCGTGGCGTTTGTGGAGCAGATCCTGATGGTGTGGATCTACGGGGACGTGCCGCCGGATACGCGGACGATCCTTCTGCTCAAGAAACAGCGCTAGCCGCGCGGGCCCGTGATCCGCCCCCAGTGCTCCCACACGAGCACCATCGCCAGGGTGTCGAGCTTGCAGTACTCGAGCAGCAGCCGTGACCACTGCTCCTTGGCCACGGGGTCATCCCGCTCCACACCATAGACCATCGCGAAGTACGCGTTGATGGCCCCCGTGCCCTCGGCCACCCGCTGCTCCGTGCCGTTGATGACGATCGGCGGCAGCGCCGCGTAGGGCCCGAGCCCCGGATCGCCCTCGACGCCCGTGAGCTCGAGGAAGCGCGAGCGCACCTCCGGCACGTGCTTCCAGAGCGCGTCGAGCACCGCCTTGATGGAGTTGCTGCCTTCCATCGCCGGGTGGAAGTACTTCTTGCGGCAGAGCTTGAGCATATCGAGCTGCCGGCCGCTGTCCGGCTTGAGATCCAGGGTGGAGAGTCTCAGCCAGCCCGCGAGGTCCGCGTCACCGCTGCCCAGCGCGGTGAGCTCGTCGGCGACGGTATTGAGCACCGAGCGCTCGAACGGTGACCAGACGAGCAGAGTGCCGTCGTCGCCGACGGCCTCGCGCAGGCTGCGCGCGAAGGTCTCGTTGGGCCAGCGCGGATCGGTGTTGAGGTACTCGCGATGCTCGAGCGGGGCGCCGGGGGCGGCCTGCGTGTGGCAGCTCCACTGGAAGGCGAGCTGCCCGTAGGGCGTCATTCCCTTGTGGTGCGGGACGGCGATGCGGGCGGCCTCGAAATCAATGAAGTGCAGGGGATAGCGTGCGCCGGCGATGTCGTGGCGCAGGGTGTCGTCCACGTATTCCGTGCCGGTGCGGGAGTGCGTGACCTGGATGGTCTGGCGCTCGGCGTAGGCGCCGGAGCGCTGGGCGAGGACGTCGTCGGGAATGTCGGTGACCTTGTCGATGCCGCGCTCGATCATCGTGACGAGCAGGTCGCGGCCCTGGTAGAGGCCGAGGATGTGCGGCTGGGCGTCGGCGCGTTTTCCCCAGCATTCGCGGAAGCCGTTTTTCTCAGCGGCATCGTCGTCGATCCAGAACTCGCAGCCCTTGCACTTGGCGCCAATCTCAGGCGGGATCTTGCGGGGCGCCGGCGTGATCGAGGCGACGAACTCCTTGGTGGCCTCGCGAACCTCTGGCTCCAGCTCGTCCACTTCAGTGGTGACGTCGAAGGACTCGGTGAGCCTCGACTCGCGGACCAGGGCGGGGTCACCGATGAACTCCGCGGTGTGCAGGCGGCCGTCCTCGCGGCGGAGGATGCGGAACCAGGAGGGCATCTCGTCGTGGGCGGCGAGGGCCTGCTTGTTCATCAGGATCAGGTGCGCGCGGACGGGGGTGTCCGGGTAGAGGTCGCGCAGGATCGTGACCTGGTAGGTG
Organism: Gemmatimonadaceae bacterium; assembly: GCA_038145035.1. Taxonomy (GTDB): domain Bacteria; phylum Gemmatimonadota; class Gemmatimonadetes; order Gemmatimonadales; family Gemmatimonadaceae; genus Pseudogemmatithrix. The sequence goes on from JAYQOZ010000170.1 coordinate 4,264, forward strand.
ACGTCTTCGAGGTATTCGCGCCAGTCGTTGGCGATGTCGAAGGGCTTGCGGAGGGAGCGGAATGCCGAGCCGGTCTTCTCGATGCGCTTGAGGGCGTCCTCGGTGTCGATGGAGGAGGACTTGACCTCGTAGAGGTCGAAGCCATTTGGGCCGCGGCGGAGGATGTCGACCCTGGCTAGCCTTGCGCCTTCGAGCAGGGTGGCTTCGAAGAGGGTGACCGTGTTGGCGCCGGCGGCCTCGTTGAGCAGGCGGCTGGTCTCGTCGGCGGAGGCCTGGGCGCCCTTGGTGTAGTCGAGGGTGATGCCGCCCGGGAAGAGCTGCTTTGCGAGCAGCTCGACCATGTAGCCGCCTTCAGCGAGGAGCTGGAGGTACTCGTTGTCGTCTCGGTTGTCTGGGTACTTCAGCTCGCGATAGTATAGCTTGGTGGCGCAGCTGCGGGCGAGCTTGAAGTCGGACTTGGAGAGGGTGTGGGCGGGCGGCGCTTGAGGAGGCATTGGGAGGCGGTGGCTACCCTCGGCTGGTTGCGCGCGGGTAGTGTGCAGAGGCAGGTTCGCAAGATAAGACGTGAGATGTTGGATTGTGCTGCGGGGGCATAATCCGTTGGCCGCTGGGTTATGCCTCTGCAGTACAATCCACGTTTATACCGACGCGCGCGCGCTCCAGCCAAGCGTACGCTGCCGTATGGCCAAGCCGTTCGCTCCTCTGGGCCCCCGCGTCGCGCCCTGCGCTTCGTCGCGGACGGCCACGGCGGAATCACGTATGCCAGCATCGCTTCGCCGTAGGCCTCCTGCAGGGCCTTAAGCTGCGTCTCGTACTGCTCGCGCAGGTCTTCGGGGCGCGCCTTGAGGGCGTTTTCCATCCCCGCCTTGGCCTGGTCGATCCAGGCCTCGATTTCGGAAGGCGGCAGGTCGAACTGCCGGGCCGCCTCACTGACCGTCGTCCGGCCCTGCAGGATCTCCAGCACCAACGCCGACTTCCGGCGGGCGGTCCAACGTTTGACTTCCTCGTCCATGTCGATGCTCACAGGTGGCTCCGTGGGTGACCGTAACACCTGTGCAGGATTTCAGTGGGTCATTACAGACTGCTCGCCCCAATCGTCGCACGACTTGAGGCGTGCCTGGCGGCGAAGACCCCGCGAGCGATGCTCGACGCAGTCGATGAGGTGCGGATCCTTTGCGCCGAGCGGGAGGAACGGCTCGGCGTCACCGGGATCAATACGATCATCGAGCGGTGGTTCGGCGCGCGCGGCGCGGGTCCGGAGGTGCGCGAGAATCTGGTCGATCACCGACGCCTGGGTAATGCCCGCTACAAGCCGGAGCTGCAGCGATGCTACTACAACCCCGCCCGCTACCGCACCTACCTCGAGCAGCTCGGGGTCCGGTACCCGACCGTGCGCGAGCAGCCGCGGCCGAACAGGGACGGCCAGCAGGACCGGTAAGCGCTGGCG
>JAYQOZ010000171.1:0-5638 GCA_038145035.1 Gemmatimonadaceae bacterium
ATTTGCGGGGTGCGCGGCCGCATCGTATATCGGCCTGAAGTACACCACGGCCGGATCGTACGTCGGTACGTAGATCACCTGCGGCTGCGCGGGCTCGATGCGGATCACCTCGCGCTCCACGACCACGCGCTGACGGTCGTCAGTGACAAGGTTGCCCTGCGCATTCGCCATGCGGCGCAGGCCCTGCACGGCGTCCATCACGCCCTGCGGCTGCTCGGCGTAGGCCTGGCCCACGGCAATCATCCAGTCCTCGCCCTCGGCCATCAGGTTCAGCACGGGCTTGTAGTGGGCGACCGCCTTGACGCTGATCTCCCAAGGCTGCGCATCGAGGCGGTCGCTGCCGTACCGATTGATGTAGGCGGCAGCCGCCTGCACCTGGTCGGGATAGGTCGCCGCAATCAACACCTGCGCCAGGACTGGATCCGGATACAGCGCGATGGGCGCCAGCAGGTTCTCGAGTTCCTCGCGGGTCCACGGCTCGTCGGCCGCCGCGGTCACGGTCGACTGCTGCGCGTCCAGCTCGCGCGTCTCGGCAATCGGGGCGAACGCAAGCGCGGCGCCGATGCCCAGGCCGATGAGTGATCGCATACAACCTCCGTCTCGCAGTCCAGGGCGGACCCGACGTGTGCCCCGGTGCACGTGTCACCTCAAGAGGGCCGCTCACGCCGGCGACGCTCCGTTCGCTCCTACCCGGTGCGCGCCTCAAGTTCCATCACGTAAGTCGTTGGGACAGGATGCGTTGCAGAGTGCCACGGGGTGGACATATTGGCGTCCTCCAGAGGGGACGCTGAATCCCGGTCAACCAGGGTCCCGTAGGGTCAACAACCCCCACAGGAGCGGCGGATGAGCGGGATGGAGGAGTTCAAGGTCAGCGGCGCCAAGCTTGTCGAGAAGCTCAAGGCGGTCATCAAGGAGGGGAACGTCCGGCGCATCATTCTCCGAAATCCGTCGGGGCGCGTCCTGCTGGATATGCCACTGAACGCGGGAATCGCGGCGTCGGCCCTGTTGCCGTTCTGGGCGGCGGTGGCCAGCATAGCGGTTCTCGCCACCGACTATACGGTGCAGGTCGAGCGCGATCCCGGGACGTCGGTGACCAACCACTAGTCAGGGTCCTCACGCGGGGCTCCGGTGACCACCGTCACACCGTGTTGGTGGTTCCTGTGCTAGCGTCCTACAGCCTGGTACGTTGACTTTGGCGGCGCCACGGGCGTGGCGCTCGCCCAGTGAATCACAACAGCCCGAGAAAGCAGAAGCAGTCCACCTTCCGAAATCGTCTGACGGCCGCCCTGGCCGCCCTAGCGCTCGTCGCCTCCGCCTGCGGCGACGGCGAGTCGCTGCCGACCACCCTCGACACCGCTGCCACCGACGCCGACATCGCGGCCGTGCAGACGGTCTTTGACACACCGCAGGTGGAGTCCTTCGCCAGCCTGGGGTACTCGATGGACGCGGCGCTGGCCTCGTTCGGCGGCGTCGTCCTCCGCATGCCGATGGACATGCTGCGCGAGGGGCCGGAGCAGCCGCTGGCGGCGTACCGGCCACGCGTCGCCTCGGTGATCGTGGCGGGCACGATGGCCGACGCCATCCCCGTGACCGCGCTTGGCAAGACCTTTGCATGGAACATCACGACCGATGAGTACGAGGCCACGGCGCGCACGGGTGCGCCGGCCAACGGCGTGCGCTTCATCATCTACCAACTCGACGTGACGGGCTACGCCCCGGCCGAGCCGCTGGTCGAGGTGGGCTACGCCGACTTCACCCGCAGCTCGAACGCCGGCACGGTGGCGGTCTATAACAGCGGCGGCACCAAGCTGATGGAGTACACCGCGACGGTGGGTGGCACCGCGAGCGCCCCGGTCTTCAGCGTCGACGGCTTCGTGGGCACCGGCGCCAGTCGGGTGACGTTCAACCTGGTCTTCGGCGTCTCGCTCTCGCCGGGCAACATCAGCGTCACCTGGCGCACGGAGATGGCGGCGCGCGGCTTCAGCTCGCGCGTGTCACTGGCGCTTGGCGAGTCCAGCATCACCATTGGCGCCCTTATGCGGAACGGCGTGCGGAAGGTGGAGATGGGCGGCAGCATCTCGGCCAGCGGCGGCACGATCGTCGTGAAGGTCGGCGGCAAGGTCTTCGCGAACATCGTCGTGAACGAAGTCGACGGCCTGACGGTCACAAACGCGACCGGCGGTCCGCTGAGCGCCGCGGAGGAAGCGACGCTCGAGCGCATCCTCGAGTGGTTCGAGGCGGCCTTCGAGGCACCGGACGCGCTCCTCTCGCCGCTCTACACGCTGATGGACATCGACTTGCCGGCCTAGATAGGCCACCGAGGCCTCGACGCCCCCGGGAGCCAGGAGCTCCCGGGGGCTTCGTGCGTCCGGCGCCGGCTGCCGTGAAACTTGACGCGACGGTGTCCGTAGGGTTGCTCGATGGCCGGCTCGGCGCTGGCGACCTTGGCACCGGCACGACGGGCCACCACGGTGGACCCGGCAATCACCCTGCGGGCGGACTGATTACGCGATGGACATCGTACGCGCACCCAAGAAGAAGACCGGACGTAACCTCGCCATCGCCGGCGGCGCGGCGGCGGTGATCCTGTTGACCGTCGCGGTCTCACGGCTCGACCCGGCGGTGCCCACCGTGGCCCGCGCCGGTGTGCTCGTGGACAGTGTGCGGCGCGGCGACGTGGTACGCGAGGTGCGCGGCCCCGGCACGCTGGTGCCGGAGAACATTCGCTGGATCACGGCGCAGGCCTCGGCCCGCGTGGACCGCAAGCTGCACGAGTCCGGCGACCGGCTCAGCGCGGGCGACTTGATCCTCGTGCTGTCCAATCCCGACCTGCAGATCCAGACCATGCAGGCGGACCAGCAGGTGCGGCAGGCCGAGATCGAGCTGCTCAACCTCCGCACCAACCTCCGGAGTGGCCTGCTCACGCAGGAGGGCGTGGTCGCCTCGACCCGCACCCAGTACGTGAGCGCCGTCCAGGAAGCCACGGCGGCGGACTCGCTGCGGCAGCGGAACCTGATCTCGGAATTCGAGCTGAGGAACCGGAAGGCGCAGGCCGAGGAGTTCACCACGAGGCTGCGCATCGAGCAGGAGCGGCTGCAGCTGATGGCGGCCGCCATCGACAGCCAGATCGCGGTGCAGCAGGGTCAGGTGGAGCAGCTCCGGGCCATCGCGGCGCGGCAGCAGGCGCGGCTCAGCTCGCTCGAGGTCCGGGCCCCGGACGTCGGCGTGCTGCAGGAGCTGACGCTGCAGCTGGGGCAGTGGGTGCCAGAGGGCACGACGCTGGCCAAGGTCGTGCAGCCCGGCAAGCTGAAGGCCCAGCTGCGCATCCCGGAGAGCCAGGCCAAGGACGTGGCCCTTGGCCAGCCCGCCAGCATCGACACCCGAAACGGCATGGTCCGTGGGACGGTCTCACGCAAGGACCCTTCGGCCGTGGGCGGCACCGTCCTGGTGGACGTGGCCCTCGAGGGCCCGCTTCCGGCGGGTGCCGTGCCGGACCTCAGCGTGGACGGCACGATCGAGATCCAGAAGATGACGAACATCCTGTACACGGGCCGGCCGGCCTTCGGACCGGGCAGCGGCCACGTGGGACTGTTCAAGCTGGAAGCGAACGGCGATTACGCCGTGCGGGTGAGCGTGGAGCTGGGCCGGAGCTCGGTGAACACGATCGAGATCCTGCGGGGCCTGGAGATCGGAGACAAGGTGGTGCTGTCGGACATGACCCAGTACGCGAACGTGGATCGCGTGCGCATCAAGTGAGAGCCGTATGACAACGCTCATCCGTATGGAAGGGATCAAGAAGGTGTTTTACACGGACGAGGTGGAGACGCACGCGCTCTCCGATGTCCACTTCGAGATTACGCAGGGCGAGTACGTGGCGATCTCAGGTCCCTCGGGCTGCGGGAAGACGACGCTGCTTTCCATCCTCGGGCTTCTGGACGCGCCCTCGGGCGGCAAGTACGAGCTGGCGGGGCAGGCCGTCGCGACCCTCGGGCCGGCCGAGCGCGCCCAGGTCCGCAACCGGCAGATCGGCTTCATCTTCCAGGCCTTCAACCTGATCGGCGACCTGACGGTGGCCGAGAACGTGGAGCTGCCGCTCACCTATCGCGACATGCCGGCGTCCGAGCGCAAGGACCGCGTGGCGAAGGCGCTGGAGCGCGTGGGGATGAGCCATCGTGCCAAGCACTACCCGATGCAGCTCTCCGGCGGTCAGCAGCAGCGCGTGGCCGTGGCCCGCGCGGTGGCCGGCGACCCGGCGATCCTGCTGGCGGACGAGCCCACCGGTAACCTCGACTCCAAGAACGGCGAGGCGGTGATGTCGCTGCTGCAGGAACTGCACCAGGCCGGGAGCACCATCTGCATGGTCACGCACGACGCGCGCTATGCGCAGCATGCGGATCGTGAGGTGCAACTCTTCGACGGCAAGGTGGTGGAGGCGGCAATGGCGGTCGTGGCCTAGCGGCCGACTGCTGACGAAGGCCGAAGGACGCAGGACGAAAGCAAGGCGCCCCCGCTTAACCGCGCGGGGGCGCCTTGGCATTGCGCGGGCTGCCTAGCTCGGCATGACCGCCATGCACTCGATCTCGATGTTTGCACCCGGGAGGACGAGCGCCTTCACGACGACGGTGCTCCGCGTCGGAGGCGAGTTCGGGAAGAACTCCGCCCAGACCTCGTTCATGCCCTGGAAGTCGGCGGTCTCCACCAGGAACACGGTGCACTTCACCGCGTGGGCGAGGTCCGTACCCGCACTCTCCAGCACGCGCTTGGTGTTCTCGAGGGCGGCGCGGGTCTGTGCCTGGATGCCCTGGTCCTCGGCGCCGCGGCGCAGGCCGAGCTGCCCGGAGGCGTAGACCATGTTGCCGACCCGGATGGCCGGCGTGAGCGTGCGCGACGGGTTCCCGATGGGTTCGCGGGCCTGGGCGGTCGCAGTGGCCGGAATGGCCACGAGGGCAAGCAGGGCGAGGGTGGCGAGGCGCATGGTCATTTGGGGGCTGAGGCGGGAAGAGGAAAGCCGAGCCGGGCGGCGGCAAGCACCGTGGTATCGGTGGTGAGGGGCTGCACGCCGGCGATGAGTCCATTGAGCTTCATCAGGTAGGCTACGACGTCGGCATAGGTGCGGTCGGACAGGCTGCCGGGATCGTCCTCGGGCATGGTCGAGCGGATGCGCAGGAAGAGCTCGAGCGCGGAGCGACCGGACCAGCGAACCCTGAAGTCCGGTGAGGTCATGTCCTGGGTGGCGTGGCAATGCAGGCACACCGACTCGAACCACTGCGCTCCACGCACGGTCTGCGAGTCGGTGAAGGTCTGCCGGAGCGAAACCGTCACCCGTCTGGGCGCGGTCGGCACGGAATCCTGCGCCGGCAGTTCCGGGGCGAGGACCAGCAGGACGAGAAAAAGGGTGCGCCTCACGGCCTTGAAGCTCGCCAGGGCGGGCCGCGCAGGCAACGGGCGCTGGTTTGCGCGCGTAGACGCCATGGCGCAGATTCGCCGAGTCTCCACCCACGGACCAGATGACTTCCTCTGCTGACGACGCCGCCGCCGCCGGCCTCCCCCGGCGCGACTTCTTGCGCATTGCCGGCCTCGGGGCCGGCGCCGTCCTTGCGGCGCCGGGTGCCACGGCGGCCGCCCCGTCCCCGGGCAC
>JAYQOZ010000172.1:0-4195 GCA_038145035.1 Gemmatimonadaceae bacterium
GCACGGCCACCTGGCTCGCTGCAACGTATCCCGACGACGTCGAGGTGGACTGGGGCCAGCCCGGCGCCGCGGATGCGCCGGCGCCTCGGCATCGTGCTGGCATCGGAGTCCGCGGAAGCCGCAGCGGTGATCCACGACCTCGCACCGCTCGCCGACGTCCTGCTCGACCTCGCCGGCAACGCCCCGCGCCCGCGCGCCGCGGTCCGGGCCTGGCTTCGGGCCAAGGGCGCGCCCCGCGAGCGCGATGTCGCGCGCGTTACCCGCCCGCTGCTGCCCCTGCTGGTCGCGGCGGCGACTACCGCGTCGGATCCCCGGGCCGCTTCACGTGCAGCGTCTGCGTCGGGAAGGCAAAGCTCGCGCCGTTCGACTCCACGAACTCCATGATCTGCAGGAAGATCTCGTGGCGCGCGGCCCGGAACTCGTCGATGCCGCCTACCTGCAGCCAGCAGAAGAACTCGATGTCCAGCGAGTAGGCGCCGAAGTTTGAGAAGGCCACCTGCACCCGCTCCGGCCAGGTGGCCGGATGCGCGCGGAGGATTCGCTCGATGCCATCGCGCAGCAGGCGCATCGTCGCTGCGGAGGTGCCGTACTCCACGCCCAGCACGCCGGCCAGCCGGAAGCGGTCGCGCTTGCCGAAGTTCTCGGTCGTGGCCTCGGCCAGCAAGCCGTTCGGCAGCGAGACGACGGTGCGGTTCACCGTCCGCAGGCGCGTCGAGCGCAGGCCGATGGCCTCAATCTCGCCTTCGATGCCGTTCACGCTGATGAAGTCGCCCACCGCAAAGGGCTGGTCCACACCGATGCTCAGCGAGCCGAAGAAGTGCTCCAGCGACTTCTGCGCACCCAGGGCCACCGCAATGCCACCGATGCCGAGGCCGGCGAGGATCGTCGCAACCGGGTAGCCGAACTGCGAGATGATCGTCAGCACCGCAACGAACAGCACGAGAATCCGGGCGATGCGCGCCGTGAGCGGAATCAGCGAGCGCATCGCCGAGTGATGCGCCGCCCACTCGGTGCGCGGCAGGTCCTCCTGCAGCACGCCGATGGCGCGCAGGATCACCCAGAAGAGCGCCAGCGTGGCCAGCGCATGCTGAAACTCCACGATGAAGGCATGCGCCGGTGCGGCGAGGGCAATCCAGCGCAGCAGCACCCACGACGCGGTGACGGACCACAGCAGGATGATCGGTCCCCGCGCCGACGCGACCAGCTTGTCGTCGAAGTCCGTATCGGTCTTGGCCACCAGGCGCTTCAGCAGGCCCCGGGTCGGACGCCCCAGCAGCAGGCCGATGACTCCGGACAGCGGAATGAGCACGAGCAGCGCGATCCACTGCCAGTACAGCACAGCGAACGGCCCGGCGGCGAGCAGTGCTACCGGCAGGTGCTCGCGGATCCAGTAGTCCGGGAGCTCGTCATACAGGGCGTCCACCTGCACCACGGTGGCCTGCGAGAATACCCAGTGCATACCGGCGGCGGCGCGGCGGCGCGCCAGCCGGATGGCGATGTCCCGGCCGCCGGCCGCCTTGATCGTCCCGAGCTGTTCGCGGTCCCGCGGCAGGCCATCGGCGGTATCGCCCGCAGCCAGCGGTGACACGCGCTCGAGATCGATCCACAAGCGAGAATCCAGCACGGCCTTGAGCCGGCGCGCCAACTCGGGGGCCCGCTCCCGGACATCAGGCAGCGACTGGTCGAGGTACTGCGCGGCGACGTCGTAGCGGCCCTCGCGGGACGCGTTGAGGTAGGCGGTCAGCGCGGCACGCGGCGAGGCCGAATCCACGACCACGGCGGGCAGGGCGTCGGCCGCCTGGCTGTCCGCGGCGGCCGCGGAGGGTCGCTGCAGGAACTGGGCACCGGCCGCCGCCGGCAGCAGGAGAACAAGCGAAAACAGACGGGAAAGTCGCATCCTGCAACATCCCCAATCGACGGGGGCGGGGCAACCCTGCGCGCGGCTAGATTTCCTCCGTCCCCTTCCTCAAACCGCGTGTCATGAGCGCCAACGCGACCCCCCCCCATCTCGCCGACCCCGACAGGAACCCTTCGTTCACGCGCGGCGTGTTCCAGGGAGAGATCCTCGAGGACCTCGTCTTTCCCTTCCCCGAGCCGACGCCCGAGGACAAGGAGACGCTGGGACAGATCCTGGATGCCTTCCGCTCCTGGGCCTCCGACACGCTCGACCCGGCGAAACTCGACCACGACGGCCGATTCCCGGATGAAGTCCGGCAGGGCATGGCCGAGCTGGGCCTGATGGGCCTCAATATCCCGGAGGCCTATGGCGGCTTCGGCGCCTCCGCGATGGTCTTCAACCGCGTGTTCGGGGAGATTGGCGCCCACGATGCCGCGTTGGCCGTGTATTTCGGCGCGCACCAGAGCATCGGCATCAAGGGCATCATACTTTTCGGCACGGAAGACCAGAAGCGGCGCTGGCTGCCGCGCTGCGCCTCCGGCGAGCTCATCGGCGCCTTCTGCCTCACCGAGCCCGGCTCCGGGTCCGACGCGCAGGCCATGCTCAGCACCGCCGTGCCCAGCGAGGACGGCTCGCACTACGTGCTGAACGGCACGAAGATCTGGATCTCCAACGCCGGATACGCGGGCGTGTTCACCGTGTTTGCCAAGGTGCCGGTCACCGTCGACGGCAAGCAGAAGCAGCGCGTGACCGCGTTCGTCGTGGATGCCCACGCGCCTGGCATTTCCCTCGGCAAGATCGAGGAGAAGATGGGCATCAAGGCCAGCGACACCCGCACCGTCACCTTCGAGAACGTGAAGGTCCCCAAGGAGGACCTGCTCGGCGAGATCGGCGGCGGCTTCAAGATCGCGCTCGAGATCCTCAACTCGGGGCGCCTTGGTCTCTCGGCCGGATCGTCGCGCGGCACCCGCGAGATGATGCGCCACGCCATCGAGTACGCAAGGCAGCGCGAGCAGTTCGGCCGCCCGATCGCCTCCTTCGAGATGATCCAGCGCAAGATTGCAGCCGCGGCGGCCGATTGCTATGCGGCGGACGCGGGCTGGATGCTCTGCGCCGGCATGGTGGACCGCGGCGGCGTGGACTTCTCGCTCGAGACCGCTGCCTGCAAGATCTACGCGTCGGAACTCGCCTTCCGCACCGCCAACGAGGCCCTGCAGATCGCGGGCGGCATCGGCTACTCCAAGGAGTACCCGTACGAACGCGCCGTCCGCGACTCACGCATCAACCTGATCTTCGAGGGCACGAACGAGATCCTGCGTGCGCTGATCGCCCTGATGGGCCTGCAGCAGCCTGGCGAGGAGCTCAAGAAGGTCGGCAAGGCCTTCAAGGCCCCGCTCAAGAACATCGGTGCCATCTCCAGCTATGTCACCGGCCGCGCCAAGCGCACGCTGACCAAGAATCACTTCGCCAAGGTGCATGAGGTCCTGGAGGACGAAGCCGAGCTCGTGGCAGACAACATCCACGGCCTCGCCCTCGCCGTCGAGAAGGCGCTGATCGAGCACGGCAAGGACATCATCGAGCGCCAGATGCTGCAGGAGCGCATGGCGAACGCGGCCATCGACATCTACCTGGGCACTGCGGTGCTCTCGCGCGTCACCGCTGCCATCGCCAAGCACGGCACCGACGGCGCCGCGGCCGACATCGACGCCGCCCACATCTTCATTCCGATGGCCATGCGCCGTGCGCGCCGCGCCATCCGGGCCATCGAGAAGAACCAGGACGACCGCCTGCGCGCTCTCGCGCAGCGCGCGCTCGACACCGGCGACCTCACCGTTCCCACCCCGACCGACGCGTGAGCCTGCTCTCGATCTCCGGGCTCGGCATCTCGTTCGGCGCCACGGAGCTGCTCAAGAACGTCACGTTCACGGTGGGCGAGGGCGACCGCTGGGGCATCATCGGCCGCAACGGCGCCGGAAAGTCCTCGCTGTTCAGGATCATCACCGAGGCGCTGAAGCCCACGGTGGGTACGGTGGCCCGCAAGCCGGGCCTGCGGCACGCCCTGCTCGACCAGCACCGCGCCTTCGAGGGCGCCACCACCGTGTGGGAGGCCGCGGCGGCCGCCTGGCGCGAGGTGATCACCCTCGAGCAGTCCATCGCCGACCAGGCAATGCAGCTCGGCGAGATGGGCGAGAAGGTCACCGACGAGTTCCTCGAGAAGTTCGGCCGTGACCAGGAGCGCTTCGCGGGCCTCGGCCGGTACGTCTAACACGCCCGCGGGGCCGCGCGGCGGGCGGGCCA
>JAYQOZ010000172.1:4205-5614 GCA_038145035.1 Gemmatimonadaceae bacterium
TCGAAGACCCGGCTCGTCGGCTCGCTTTCCGGCGGAGAACGCGGCCGCGTCGGCCTCGCCGCCCAGCTCATCGCGCCCGCCGACCTGCTGCTGCTCGACGAGCCGACCAACCACCTCGACCTCGACACCACCACCTGGCTGCAGGATTGGCTCCGCGAGTGCGACGAGACCATCATCGTGGTCTCGCACGACCGTGCCTTCCTCGACGCCATCTGCACGCACATCCTGCACATCGAGGCGCGGTCGGCGGAGTGGTATCGCGGCAACTACAGCGAGTTCGTGCCGCAGCGCGCCGAGCGACGGCTCACGCGCGAGCGCGAGCTGCAGAAGCAGATCGCCTACGTGAAGAAGGAGGAGGAGTACATCCGGCGAAACCTCGCCGGCGTGAACTCCTTCCAGGCCAAGGGCAAGCGCAAGCGGCTCGAGCGCCTGCCCCGCCTCGCCCCGCCCCCGGGCGATCCCGCGGCCATGAGCCTGCGCTTCGAACCCTCGGCGCGCGGCGGCGACCAGGTGATTGCCATCGAGGATCTCAGCGTCGAGGTCCCGGGACGCAGGCTGGTCGAGCGCTTCACCGGCGTGCTGCGGCGCAATGACTTCGTGGCGCTCGTGGGCCCGAACGGTGCGGGCAAGTCCACGTTCATTCGCACCATCCTCGGCGACCTTGCGCCGGCTGCCGGTCGTTCACGCATCGGGGGCTCCATCACGCCTGCCTGGTTCCGCCAGGACCTCGCCGACCTGCCGCTGCGGAAGTCGCTGATGGACGCCATCCTCGACCAACGCCCGCTCTGGAGCCGTGGCTCGGTCCAGAACCACCTCGGCGCCTTCGGCTTCAGCGGCGACGAGGTGTTCCGCGAGATCGGCACGCTGTCCGGCGGCGAGCGCGCCCGCATGGCGATGGCGCTGATCACGCTGTCGCACGCCAACCTGCTGGTGCTCGACGAGCCGACCAATCACCTCGACGTCGAGAACATCGAGGCGCTTGAGGACGCGCTTGAGGACTACGACGGCACCGTGCTGCTGGTGAGTCACGACCGCGCCTTTCTGCGCGAGGTCGCGACGCGCGTCTGGGCCTTCGACGGCACGCGGCTGGTGGACTTCGACGGGCCGTTCGTCGAATGGGAGACTTGGTGCCACGGCCAGGCGGCGCAGGCCGCGCGACTCGAGGCCGAGGCCGCCGAGCAGCGCCGGCAGCACGAAAAGGCGCAGGCCAGGAAGCGCACGGCCGCACAGGACGACGACCAGGCCGCACGACGCGCCCGCACGCGTGCTGCCGAGGAGGCGGAGGCGTCGGCGTCGCGCTGGGAGCAGCGCGTCGCGGAGCTTGAGGCCCAGCTTGCCGATACCGATCTGTACGACGGTTCGGCCGAGGGGGCCCAAACGGCCGCGCGGCGCCCCCCCCCCAAAGGCCA
>JAYQOZ010000173.1:0-5602 GCA_038145035.1 Gemmatimonadaceae bacterium
AACTTGTAGCGGTCACCGGGGCCCAGGCCCGGCAGGAAGAGCTCCCACACACCGCACTCGCGGCGCAGCCGCATCGGATGCCGTCGGCCGTCCCAGGCATTGAAGTCGCCGACGACACTGACCCGCGACGCGTTGGGCGCCCAGACCGCGAACGCCGTTCCGGAGACCCCCTCCTGCTCGCACGGGCGCGCCCCCAGGATCTCGTAGGGCCGCAGGTGCGTGCCCTCGGCCAGCAGCCAGGCTTCGAGGTCGGTCAGCACCGGGCCGAATCGGTAGGGGTCCTCGATCTCGGATGCAGTCCCGTCCGCCCAGGTCACGCGGAGGCGGTACGCCGCGCCGTCGGCCCGGGCCTCGAACAGGCCACGCGGGTCCACGCGGGTCATCGCCACAGGGGCGCCGACCCCCGAGTGCAGGTCCGCGCGGGCCGCTCCTGGCAGGAATGCCCGGACGCGTCCGGCATGCGGACCGAGCACGGCGAACGGATCCGGATGACGCCCCTCGCAGAGGGCGTCAAGGTCGGCGGAGGTCACCCCCCGATTATCGCCGCGGCGAGACGTGCCAGATGCGCCGGGCGTACTCGGCGATGGTACGGTCCGAAGAGAAGAAGCCCATGCCCGCGACGTTCAGCACCGCCGTGCGGGCCCAGGCGTCCGGATCGGTGAAGTGAGCGTCCACCCGCTTCTGTGCCTCGAGATAGCTGGCGAAGTCCGCCAACAACAGGTAGTGATCCCCGCCCCAGAGCAGGGAGTCCACCAGGCCCCGGTACCGTCCGGGCTCCTCGGGGGAGAACGCCCCGCCGCCGATGGCGTCCAGGACGGCGCGGACCGTCAGGCTGCCGTCATAGATCTCGCGCGGCTGGTAGCCGGCCTGCCGGCGCGCGGCCACCTCGTCGGCCGAGAGCCCGAAGATGAAGATGTGCTCGTCGCCGACCTGCTGCCGGATCTCGATGTTCGCGCCGTCGTCGGTACCGATCGTCAGCGCGCCGTTCAGGGACAGCTTCATGTTGCCGGTGCCTGACGCCTCGGTGCCCGCCGTTGAAATCTGCTCGGAGAGGTCGGCCCCGGGAATAATCGTCTCCGCGAGGGAGACGCCGTAGTTCGGCAGGAACGCCACCTTCAGCCGGTCCCTGAGCCGCACGTCCGCATTGACGACCTGGGCCACGTCGTGGATCAGGCGGATGATCGCCTTGGCGGTGGCATAGCCGGACGCCGCCTTGCCGGCAAAGAGCACCGTCCGCGGCACCCACTGCCCGGGGTCGCCGGCCAGCATCGCCTGGTAGCGCGACACGACGTGCAGCACGTTGAGCAGCTGCCGCTTGTACTCGTGGATGCGCTTCACCTGCACGTCGAACAGGCTCGCCGGGTCGACGGTGACACCCGTCAGGTCGCGCACGGCCTCCGCCAGCCGTGCCTTGTTGGCCAGTTTCGCCTCGAGAAACGCCTTCCGGAACGCGGCGTCGTCGGCCAGGGGCCGCAGCCGCTCGAGCTGCGAGAGGTCGGTCCGCCAGTCCACGCCAAGCGTCTGGTCCAGCAGGCCCGAGAGCGGCGGGTTGGCCTGGGCCAGCCACCGGCGCGGCGTCACCCCGTTGGTCACGTTGGTGAAGCGGTCCGGCCACCGCTCGGCCCAGTCCCGGAAGATGGTCTGGGTCAGCAACTCGCTGTGCAGCGCCGACACGCCGTTGACCGTGTGGCTGCCCGCCACGGCGAGGTTGGCCATCCGCACGCGCTTCTCCCCGTGTTCGTCGATGAGGGACAGCCGGCCGAGCAGGTCCAGCTGGCCAGGCTCGGCCGAGTCCACGGCGGCCAGCAGCTCGTGGTTGATGCGGTAGATGATCTCCATGTGCCGCGGCAGCACGTGCTGCACGAGGCTCACCGGCCACGTCTCGAGCGCCTCCGGCATCAACGTGTGGTTGGTGTAGCTGAAGCACTGGCGCGTGATGGCCCACGCCTCGGCCCACGCCAGCCCGTGGACGTCCAGCAGCAGCCGCATCCACTCGGCCACACCGATGGCCGGGTGCGTGTCGTTGAGGTGGATCGCGACTTTCTCCGGGAGCACCGCGAGGGGATGGCCCTCCGTCAGGTGGCGGGCCAGGATGTCCTGGAGCGACGCGCTGGTGAAGAAGAACTCCTGCTTCAGGCGCAGCTCCCGGCCGGCCGACGTACTGTCATTCGGATAGAGGACCCAGGAGATGTTCTCGAACTCGTTCTTCAGTTCGGCCGCCCGGGCGTAGTCGCCGCTGTTGAAGGCCTGCAGGTCGATCTGCGCCGGGGCCGCCGCCCGCCACAGGCGCAGGGTGCTCACCCGGTCCGTGCCGTGGCCGGGGATGATCATGTCGTAGGCCTTGGCGTTGATGGTGGCGGCCGGGTGCCAGCAGCAGGGATCCCCGGGCAGGGTCGGCGGCTCCACCCATCCCCCGAAGTGCACCGGGTAGGCCACGCCCTGCCGCGGGAACTCCCACGGCGTGCCATCCTCCAGCCACGGGTCCGGATGCTCTACCTGACGGCCGCCCTGGATGCTCTGCGCGAACATGCCGAACTCGTAGCGGATGCCGTAGCCCCAGGCCGGCAGGCCGAGCGTGGCCATCGAGGCCAGGAAGCAGGCGGCCAGGCGGCCCAGGCCGCCGTTGCCCAGCGCCGCGTCCGGCTCGCCCTCGGCAACGTCCTCGAGGCGGCGGGTGTGGGCGGCCACCACCGCACGGGCGCCCCCCTCGAGCTCCAGGGACGCAAGGGCGTTGCCCAGCGCCCGTCCCATCAGGAACTCCATCGAGAGGTAGTAGATGCGGCGCGCCTCGCTGGCGCGGTCCACGTCCTGGGTCATGACCCAGCGCTCGGACAGCTGTTCCCGGGCGATGAGGGACACGGCCTGGAGCAGGTCGTCGGTCGAGGCGTGCGCCGGTGCCACACCGACCTGGGTCAGGAGGCGATCGCGGAGTGCGGTCAGGAGGGACGTCGGGGCATGGAGATTCATGGTCTACTTAATCTCAAACGTACTCGAAGACGTGCCGTTGGACGCGCCGACCTTCGAAATTGTCAGGAGAGACCATGGCCCTGCAGCGACCCATTCCCAGCCTGGACCTGCCCCGGAAGGCCGTGGCGCTGGTGCTGGCCGGTGGGCGCGGCAAGCGACTGATGCACCTCACCAACCGGCGCGCCAAGCCGGCCGTGTACTTCGGGGGCAAGTTCCGCATCATCGACTTCGCCCTCTCGAACTGCCTCAACTCCGGCATCCGTCGCGTCGCCGTCATCACCCAGTACAAGAGCCACAGCCTGCTGCGGCACCTGCAGCGCGGCTGGAAGTTCCTCCAGCCGGAACTCAACGAGTTCGTGGACTTTCTGCCGGCACAGCAGCGGATGGACCACGACCTGTGGTACCGCGGCACGGCCGACGCGGTGTACCAGAACGAGGACATCCTGGCCTCGGTCTCCTACCGGGCCGAGTACATCGTCGTCCTGGCGGGCGACCACGTCTACAAGATGAACTACGCGCAGATGCTGGCGGACCACATCGCCCTTGGCGCCGAGTGCACGGTGGGCTGTGTCGAGGTGCCGCGCATGGAGGCCACCGGCTTCGGGGTGATCGCCATCGACGAGTCGCGACGGGTGGTGGACTTCGTGGAGAAACCGGCCGATCCGCCCGCCATGCCGGGCAAGCCGGACCGGGCGCTGGCCAGCATGGGCATCTATGTCTTCAAGGCCTCGTTCCTGTTCCGGGAGCTGGAGCGGGAGATGGCGGACCCGTCCTCGAGCCACGACTTCGGCCGGGACATGATCCCGCGCCTCGTGAAGATGGGCGTCGTCGCCGCGCACCCTCTGGACCTGAGCTGTGTGGGGCAGCGGGAGGGACAGGAGCCGTACTGGCGGGACGTGGGCACGGTGGACGCCTACTGGGACGCCAACATCGACCTCACGGCCACCGACCCGGTGTTCGACATGTACAACACCGAGTGGCCCATCTGGACTTACCAGCAGCAGCTGCCGCCGGCCAAGTTCGTGCACAACTACGGCAACCGCCAGGGCATGGCGCTGGAGTCGCTGGTCTCGAGCGGCTGCATCATCTCGGGCCACATCGAGCAGTCCATGCTGTTCTGGAGCGTCCGGGTCCACAGCTACTCGAACGTCACCTCATCGGTCATCCTGCCCGGCGTCCAGGTGGGCCGCCACGCCCGCGTCCACAAGGCGGTGGTGGACCGTGCCGCCGTGATCCCGGACGGCATGGTGATCGGCGAGGATCCGGCGGCCGACGCGGCGCGCTTCTACCGCACGGATGCGGGCGTCACCCTGGTGACGCGCGAGATGCTGCGGGCCCTGGCGTGAGCCCGGCCCCGTTGCGGGTCCTGCACGCCGCCGCCGAGATCTTTCCGCTCGTGAAGACCGGCGGGCTGGCCGACGTGGTCGGCGCCCTCCCACTCGCCCAGCAGGCGACCGGCGTGGACGCCCGGCTGATCCTGCCCGGCTATCCGGCCATCCTGGACGCCGTCGAGGGCCTCCGCAAGGTCGCCAGTGCTGGCCCGGTCTTCAGTGCCCTGGACGTGCGGCTGCTGAAGGGGCGGCTGCCCGGCAGCGGTCTCGCCGCCTACGTGGTTGACGCGCCGTACCTGTTCCGCCGGGACGGTGGCCCCTACCAGGACGCCCGGGGCGAAGAGTGGTCCGACAACGCGCAGCGCTTCGCCCTGCTCGGTTGGCTTGCGGCGCACCTGGCCGCCGGCGACGCCGGGGACACCTGGCGCCCCGCCGTGGTGCACGCCCACGAATGGCACGCGGCGATGGCGTGCACCTACATCTCCGGACACCCCGGCACGCCGGCGCGGACGGTCTTCACCATTCACAACCTCGCCTACCAGGGCCTGTTTCCCCTGCCGGATGCGGCGCTGCTCCACCTGCCCGCGCGGTGGCTCACCAGCGACGGCCTCGAGTTCCACGGCCAGCTGAACTTCCTCAAAGCCGGCCTGGTCCACGCGGACCGCATCACGACGGTGAGCCCCAGCTACGCGCGCGAGATCGCGACGGCCGAGTTCGGCTGTGGCCTCGACGGGGTCATCCGCTCCCGGGGCGCCGACGTCAGCGGCATCCTCAACGGCATCGACGAGGACCTCTGGAACCCGGCAACGGATGCGGCCATCAGGGCCCGGTACGCCCCGAACGACCTGGCGGGCAAGGCTGCCTGCCGCCGCGCCCTGCAGGAGGAGCTCGGCCTCGACCGTGATGCGGACGCCCTGCTGCTCACCGTCGTCAGCCGGCTGACCTCCCAGAAGGGGCTGGACCTCCTCATCGCGACACTCGAACCGCTCGTCCACGCCGGCATCCAGCTGGCCCTCCAGGGCACGGGCGACCCGGCACTCGAGTCGGCCTTCCGCATGGCGCAGGACGCGCATCCCGGGCGGGTGCAGGCGCGCTTCGAGTGGGACGAGGACCGCGCCCACCGCCTGGTGGCCGGGGCCGACGTCATTGCCGTGCCGTCCCGGTTCGAGCCGTGCGGGCTGACGCAGATGTACGGCCTGCGGTACGGCACGCTGCCGCTGGTCCGCCGCGTCGGGGGCCTGGCGGACACCGTCGTCGACACCACGCCGGGCACCCTGGCGGACGAATCCGCCACCGGGTTCAGC
>JAYQOZ010000174.1:0-5537 GCA_038145035.1 Gemmatimonadaceae bacterium
CCCCACGAAAGCTCGTAGCCGCTCCGGTGGCAATGTTCAGGACTCCGACGGAACGCGAGTGCAGCACAAGCTCGATCAGCGCTGCCACGTCGTCAATGAAGACGTGGTCCCGCTTCTCCTCCCCACCCCCGAAGAGCGCAATCACCCGTTCGGCCCACGCGGTTCGCACGAAGCGGTTGGGACCGTAGCCATTGTGGGTATCACCCGGGCCGAAGATCAGCGTAGGCCGAAGCAACGCAAGCGGAGTGCCCTGCGGCCGCAACGTCTCGATGAGCATGCGCTCGCGCGTGGCGTGCATGGTGCCGTGGAATCCGGCACCGGGCTGGGCGCACGAGGTCTCCCGCACCGGGTTGGCCTGCTCGTCGTACACCGCGTCGCTGCCGACGTAGACGACGTGCGCCACTCTCCGTTTCGCGAGCGCGGCACAGACGTGTTCACCCATGCGAAGGTTCTGCATGAGCGTCGCGATGTCCCGACCGCGGTCGGGCGTGAGGGCCGGGACGAACACGAGCGCGTCGTGCTCGTCGAGCAGCCCGGCCAACCGGTCCCCGGATCCCGAAGCGGTCAGGTCGAGGTCTGCGCCCGAGACGCCGATGACCGGCACGCCGGAACGCTGCAGCCGGCGGAGGGTGGCGGCGGCCACGAATCCCCTCGCACCGAGTACGACGACGCGGGAGGGTTGGATGGGAGACGGATTCAGGTGAGTCAGCATGTCTGGAGGTAGCCCGTTCCCAGGCGATGATGGGTGAATCCGTAGGCCGACACGGCGGCCGGGTCCAGCACCCCGAGTGGGTCGATGATGGTCCGACCCCGCAGGGCCGCCCGGATCGCGCCGATGTCCGCGCGGCCGAATTCCGCCCACGGCGTCATGATGACGAGGGCGTCCCGGCCCTCACAGGCCGCGAGCGCGGAGGAAACCCGGGCAACTCCAGGGAGGACTGCTGGCGGCAGCACCGCCGCCGGGTCGTACACCGTGACGTCGAACCCACCCAGCTTCTCCAGCAGATGCACAGCAGGCGAGTTGCGGGTGGACTGCGTGTCTTCCTTGTAGGAGAGTCCCCAGACACCGATGGTGGGACTCGCCGTTCCGGCGATCACGTGCCGGTGCAGCATCCGGAGAGCCCAGTCGCGCCGGTAACGGCTGTGTGACGCCCATGCGGCAACCAGACCTGCGTCCGCCCCATGCTCGCCGGCGATCGTCGTAATCGTCGCCATGTCGCGCTGCAGGTTTCCCCCGCCAATCCCGAGTCCGGCCCCGAGATAGGCATGGGGCCCGATGCGCCGGTCGAGCCTGAGCGCCGGGGCGATCTCGCGCCACTCGGCCCCCACCATCTCGCAGATCTCGGCCAACATGTTTGTCGTGGACACCTGCGTCACCAGGAACATGTTGATGCTGATCTTGCAGAGTTCAGCGCTCTCGTAGCGCATGGGCAAGATTGGGCATCCATAGGACGCCAGCAGCGTCGCAAGGGCTTGCGGGAGGGGAACGGCCGGGTCCGCGCAACCGACCATGAACCGCTCAGGATTGACGGCCTGATGCACCGCGCGGCCGAAGATGAGCGTCTCGACCTGATAGAACAGCAGCGCGCCGCGCGACTCGACGTGAGCACGGATCGCGCGTGTGTAGCCGGGATTGACCTGGCTCAGGACAACGATGGCCGTTCCCGCACGCACAACTGCCGCCATGGCCTCCAGCAGCGCCGTCACGGGAGTCAGGGCGCTCCGGTCCTGGGCGTCAGTGGGGACGTCAATCGCCACGAACACCACATCGCAGACCTCCAGGTCCGCGGCCACCGGGGAGAACCGGATCCGGGAGCCCTGTGCCTCCATCAGTTCCGGCAGACCGGGCTCATGCACAGGAAGCTTCCCGGCGGCCAGATCCGCGCAGAGCGCCGCGTTGCTGTCATAGCCGACGACGTCGTGCCCCTTCGACGCCGCCGCCACGGCCGACACCAGTCCCAGATGGGACATCCCTGCAAACCCGACTCTCACGCCACTCATGCCAGCATCCCCACGCCGAGACGTGCGCCCAAGGTGCCAAGCACGCCGTTGATCCAGATGTCATTGTCGATGTTCGTACCGCCCTCTTTGCACAGGGCCAGGAAGTGCTGGTACTCGATCGCCCACGTCGGGTCTTTCTGCTCGAGGGTGTAGACCTCTTCGTCCGGCTTGCCGCTGGGCAGGACGCGCCCGCGGACGACGAGCGAGGTCGGTCCCCACTTGCACAGACCCGCTACGTGGATGCTGCCCGCCTCACCGATCAGATCCAACCCAAAGGTGTTGCGCCAGGACAGGAGCGTGCCCTCGAGCTTCAGCGCTGGAGTACTCAGCGGAAATCCCATGAGGAAGTGGTCGTACGCCTGGTTCTCGTACCGCTGGGCCATCCAGACCTCCGGCGCTCCCTCGGGGCGGCCGAAGAAGAACAGACACAGGGCCAGCATGTGCGACGCCAGGTCCGGAATGACGCCGAGGCCCTTGTCCCGCCAGACGGAATTGCGGACATCCCTGGCGGTGCCGTTGCCGTAGAACATCCGGCAGTGGTACACGCGGCCGATGCGCCCCGCGTGCAGGAGCGCCTTGACGCGGGCCAGGTGCGGCTCGAAGCGGTGGTTGTAGGCCGTATAGCAGACCGCGCGCTGCTGCACCGCCAGGCCCTTCAGGTGGTCCAGCTCCCCGGCGGATGCGGCAATGAGCGGCTTCTCCACCAGCACGTGCTTGCCGTGCGCAAGCAGGTAGGTGAGCAACTCGACCTTCGGCCCGTCCGGTGTACCGACAAGCGCGGCGTCATAGGCGTCAAGCGGAACGTCGCGCACGTCGCGCCAGGTGGCGGTCGCAGCCACCGGGTCTACCGACCCGACGGCGTCTGCCGCCGCTACCGCAAGCCGCTTCCTGCCCTGAATACCGAGTCCGGCAACGATGATCCTCATTTGAAACACGGAAGGCCGAGTGACTTATAGGTCCCTGAGGGCCGACGTCGGCTATCCGTCAGCAACCACAGAACCTTCCCTGCGAAGTGGTCCTGCAGAATCGCGTGGCGCTCGGTGAACCGCTGCGCGACATACGCGCGCACCAGCGGGTACCTCAGCAGGTTGTCCAGTGGGTGCCCCCCCCCAACCCCGAAGACGACAGGGACCGGATCCCGCTCCATCAGCGCGATCATCTGGCGCTCGAAGTCCGGGGTGGCCGCCAGCCCAGAGGCCCAGAACACATGGCCTACTACCCGCCGCTCAGTCAAGTACGGCACCGCAAAGGCATCCGAAGTGACGAAGATTCGGTCATCGGGTCGCGTGCAGTCATAGAGATAACGAAAGACCGCGCGATCGCCATGGGTGGAGTCGCGTGGTGCGAAGGCGTCGATGGGCGGCGAGGTCGTAAGGAACCGGAACTTCTCGGCGCTCATGGCCCACTGCTCTGCCGGCGCCTGGGTCAGGCCACCAAATGTTGACGCGTTTACATAGGCCGACACCGCGATGATCGATACGGCCGCGACCGCCGCCGCCGCCGTCCGAACTCCGATGCGCGAGACAGATCCGCTCTGTGCGGCAACTGCGCGGGCTAACAGCCATGCGCCCATGAGTGCCGCCCCGTCGAAATGGTCAGGAAAGGTTCTGAGCTTTCTCATGAGCGCGTAGTTGGCAACTCCCATGAGCACGGCGACCGCGAACATCTTCTGCGCTTCACCAGGCATGATTTCGGCGACGCGCCCCTTCAGCCAATCGACTGACAGCACGGCCAGTACTGCCACGGGAAGCAGCAGGCACAGGTAGTAGAGCCACACGCCGCCGTTGGCAGCGACGAACAGCCTTGGCAACGGGACGATCCGAAGGAACGCGTACTCTCGCCTCAGAGCCGAGAACCATCCCTCACCGACTGGGCCGCGTTGTCGGGCATCGAGACCGGAGATCTCAACCACCTGTGGATCTCGGGCAAGCGCCGCTATCCGTTCAGGGGACGCTTCCGCAAGGCGATACGCCACCATCCCGCGCGAGGATCCGTCATCCGGTTCCAGGTGATAGCGCCGTTCGCGCTCCCTCAGCTGGGCATCGGTGATATCGCGGCGCCACACGATCGACATGTGAGGGAGTCGCGGTCCGTCCCAGGGCCGAACCCTGTACGCTCCGGGCTCGCCACTCTCCTCGACACCGTCAACCGCGAGCACGCGCGAATTGCCGACCAGGGCGGTGACGTTGGATTCCGAGGAATCCGCCAATTCGTACCGCCACCCCACCCGCCCCTGAGACTCCTGATCCACTCGTCCGAACAGCAGGCGATGCTGCCGCTCGAGCATCGCGCGCTCCGTCGGCGAGACCGAAGGTGCCCAATACACCAAGACGGGCGGGCCAACGGGGACGCGCTCCCGAGGCGCAACGCTGACCGGCACCCGCACAAAATGAACGCCCTGAATGTCGCTGACGAATTCTTGCTCCCGTAACGCGGTGATGTTGGCCGGCGAGGGATCGCCCACGTCATAGGCCACGGCATCGGCCGCCTGATTGGTCAGAGTACCCGCGCGGCGAAACAGGTGATGTGCTCGCTCGAGCGCCTCGACTTGCTCTTTCGTGGCCGATGTCTTCCAGCTGACCGCAATCGCCGGCGTGGCACTGGATTCGCCCTCCGGTTCATCCAGCGCGTACCCGCGCCGGAACGAGCCGATCACGCCCTCAACCGTCACCACGTACTTTTCCGCGAACAGCGCCGTGAGGTTGCGTTCGGAGTAGTCAGCGATGACATAGCGATGCCAGCTGCCAGGCGAAGCCGAAGGGACAGGCTCGAGGTGATGCCGATGTTCCAGTTCCAACTGCTGTTGCGGAGACATGCCGTTCTTCCAGCGGACGGCTACCGCAATCGGTGACGGCGGTGAGACGGTGACAAGCAGCGGCGCAGTGCGATCAACGACAAACGGTACAGGCTGGCGTCCGTCCGCGTCGGTTTGCGCGGCAAACTTGATGCGCTGATCGAAGTAGGGAATCAGCCCTTCATTGACTTCGATCAGCACCAGGTACGGAGACAGGATGGCGAGGGTCAAGACCCCGACGCGACACAGCGCAAGCGCGAGATCCGCCGGGCCCCTTCTCCAGTGGACTGCGAGCACTGCGGCCGACGCGCCCACGGCAAGGTAGGCTCCGTGATCGTGTCGATAACCGAAGCCGATTGCGACACCGAGGGCGAGCAGGAACGCGCGAAGCAACCCGGGTCTGTCGATGTACCGCCACGCGAGCCAGACTCCCATCGGGTACACAAAGATCTTCGGATAGCTGTACAGCTTCGCCTGCGTCACGAGGATCGCCGTCATGACGGCGAGGCCAAGTGCAATGAAGAAGGACCCTCCTGCCTTCCACGAGAGCCGAAACGTGAGGGCGATCGCGAGCGCGATCAGCAGCAGGCCCAGGCCCACCTCCCCAATCGTGCGATAGCCGACCACGACCTGCGCCAGAGCTGACATCGCCCAGAAGAGCGGATAGCCCGGATCGACAAAATCCTGAAAAGGTCTGTCGCCACGCAGAAACGGCGCCGCCGTTGCGAGGGACATGTGATCG